>CAZRDD010000191.1:0-9008 GCA_964598675.1 uncultured Parafilimonas sp. | reverse complement strand
GCTGTTTACGCGTATGTTAAAAAAATAACACCCGTTACTATCCAATACACCTAATAAGTGTCAGCATGCCGGTCGCAATCTTATTTGCGGCCGGTTTTGTTTGGTCCATGACTGATGCCCTTTTTGTTAATGATGTTGTATTGAAGTTGTGAAGACTATAACAGTGTTTGATTGATGCAGATACAATTTCATGCCAATTGGACATCAAGAATAAAACAAGTACCTTTCCTGGCTTTACTATGGTGCCATTTACAGCGTTGTTATTTGCAAAAAGTCTTTTCCCTATTTATAAGGACGGAATCACTACTAACAGAAAAAGATCACAATTGAACCAACCCGTTTTTCACAACTTTTATAACCAACCCAACCCGGTTTTTTACTTGTAATTTTTGAAAAACAGCTTCCCGGTAACCATCAATTGTTTTGGGGCTCAAAAACATTTTCTCCGCAATTTCCTGGTACGTCATTTCCGAACATGCGTGGCGTATAAATTCCCTTTCGCGTTCGTTCAGCTTTTCCCACATCCCCAATTCACGCTGGGTACTTGTATCATGTAGCTTATCTTCATTTTTAAGCGAGTGTATAAGCTTACCGGTTACAAAATCTGTATAATAAAATCCTTTTCTAACTATTTCACTTAACGCGCAATGCAAATCTTCTGGTTCAATATCTTTAGATAAATACCCCTTTACTCCCAATTTAAGCATTCGTACAATTGCCTCTTCCTTTTCAATCATCGACACAATTAACACCTTTATGCCTGGATAATGATCCCGCAACCAAATAACCGTATCAAAACCACTCATATTAGGCATTTCCACATCCATAATCACTATATCAGGCAAAGCCTTTTTGTCAAGTTTTGCAATAAAGTCATTTCCATCCCCGGCCTCAAAAAGTACCAAATACCTGCCGTTATTGGCTGTATTTATAAGGTTTATAATACCTTTTCTAAACAGCCTGTGGTCGTCAACTATTGCAAGTTTAATTTGTGGCAACCTGTATGTCATAAAATTCTTATCTATTTTTCTGCTATTGTAATAATTGTTTTGCAACCATTACCGGGTTGGCTAAAAATATCTACTTCAGCAGCAATTAAGGCAGCCCTGCTGTAAATATTTCTCAGGCCAGTGCTTTCCAACCCTTCCGCATTATTCAATTTCTTTTCCACATCAAACCCTTTTCCATCATCGGCCATCTCTAATCTAAACAACTTTGGTGCATATTCAAAAAGCACAGAAATAGTTGTTGCATTTGAATGTTTAACTATATTATTTAATATCTCCTGGCACATCCTGAATAATATAATTTCCTTTTCGGCTGGCAGTTTGTATTCGCTGCCCGTTTTGGTTGTTATTACCTTAAAAACATTTGTTTTTGCAAGCCTGTTTAATTCGTTTTCCATGGCCTGTAAAAACCCAATGTGCATAATATGATCTGTATTTAACCCAACACTTAACGCCTTCAGTTCAGACATCAGTTGCTTAACCAGCGATTTTGTTTCTGCAATCCTTTCACCCGTTTCTTTAACATCACTCATTGGCAATGTAGACAAATTAATGTTTATTACAGACAGCAAATGGCTAAAATTGGCATGCAGCTCTTTCGCAATATGATCAAGTGTTTGTTCCTGAATTTCCAGCTTCGATTGCAACAAGGTTTTGCTAAAGGTTTCGCGCAGTAAAAAAAGTTCTTGCGCATGTTGAAATTTTTTTTTCTGCCCTCTAAACAGGGCATAAACAACTATGCTCCCCAAAATCAAAAGCAAGGCTGTGGTTGTTAGTATTGTTATTATTGTTACGTATGATATTTTTTCGTGCATAGGAAAGCTATTGCGTACATTGTGTACATTAAAATATTTAGTACCAAAACAATATAAAATAATAGAAGGGACAGCTCCATATTACCGTTGTTAAGGCTGTTACTGTAAATAAAATAAGGAAGCACCCCAACATGAAACACCAATGCCCCAACTGATATCCAAACCAATGGTTGTTTTTTTAGCTGCAAAATATTATCATCAGTAATAAGTTGCCGCATGTAAGCTGTTGTTAGCAGAACGACAATAAAACTTGCAGCAATAATTGTAAAATAATTTACAGTCATCGCTTTTTGTATAAACAGTACATTAGTTATTGAAAAAAGCACATACAAAACAGTTACTGTCCAAATAATTTTACGCAGCAAACCCGGCTTCAAAAATTGCTTAAAAAAATAACAATAAAAAACATATTGCGGCACCAGGTAATAATTGTAAATCCACAGGTTGCTTTCAGTAAAACTCCAGTAGCCGGTGCTGTGCAGCCAAAACTTCCAGCAATTTGCTAATATTTCCACGGCAAGGGTTGTTATTAAAAAAACAGAAAAAAGGCGTAATGGCAAGGGCCATACCAGCCTGAAGGCTCTCAGGCTGGCTATGGCGCTTACAAACATTGGCATTAAGTATAAATAATAAACCAGCTTGTGCATACTTTTATAAAGGATATTTCATAACCTGGCCGGGGCATACCGGGGGGCAAGGAGACCCATAGTTATATCCCTTCTCCTGATTAGTAATATCGTGTTTTTTTTCCGCATTTGCAACAAATTTTTCGTGACCCGGCCTTTTTTCAAAACCGTCTTCTTCATCCAGCAAAATATCAACATGGCTTTGTGTTTCGGCATCAAGCCTTGTGGGTACCATTATAAGGCACAATTGGCCCGGGTACAACTCGTGGTTTGCACCATACTCCCCAAAATAAATGCGCAGGCCATCTGCATTTAAAAATATTAACTCTTTAAAAAGTTCCTCAATGTGCCTGGCCGAGTACCAAATTGCCTTTGTATCATCCTTGCCGAGGGTTTTGCTTAGCGCAGGGTGCTTTGAAGTTTGAAATGTAGCAATGCGCTGACTGGCCAGCTTAGAACCGATAAAAAATTCGGGCAATGCACGTGTTGTTTTGGGCGTTGTCATAACAGATTTTTTTTTAATTAAAATTTTAACAAGCAAAATGTAACAGTGAGGCAAAGGCTTTTCCTAATTAATTTGGCTTGCATTTGGCTAAACACATGCTTTTGGCCCTTTTTCAAGCAACTTTCAGGTTATTTCTGTAATGCATCCAAGGGTTTATACTGATATGTACCGGAAAAACCCGGTACCTAAAAACCAACTTATGCCCCTTGCAGGCGCAATAAAGGTTTTTGAACTTTGTGCTATTGTAAAAATCAATACTCTAAAAAACAATGGCTTCAGGAATCTCAATACACATAGGAGTTAACTACCTTAACGATCAACGCCGTGTATCAGCGCCCCCACTTCCCAACTGCGAAAATGACGCTATGGCAATGCAAGCCATTGCTGATGAAAATGGCTTTGAATCAGTACTAATCAAAACAGAAGATGCCACATGCAGCACAATTAAGTATTTACTTAACATGGCAGCAGATGCACTCGGCAAAAACGATATACTTTTTTTAACTTACTCTGGCCATGGAGGTTATCAGAAGGATGAAAACAACGATGAAGGGGAAGACTATGAGGATGAAACCTGGCTGTTGTACGATAGGATGCTGGTTGATGATGAGCTTGCAGAAGCATGGGCAAGGTTTAACGAAGGCACACGTATTATTGTGGTATCAGACAGTTGCCACAGCGGCACCATTACAAAGGCGCCAAAGCCCGTAAGCCAAGGCAAACAAAATGATAAAAAGGAAAAGGGGCGTTTTAGTTTCTTATCCAATTACAAAAACAAGGTATATCCTTCAGAACGAAAAAAGGAAGTTGGTAACATCGATATAAAAAGTTCGGTATTGCTTATTGCCGCATGTAGTGACAATGAAACTACCCGCTCCTGGGGCCCTAATGGCGAACCCTACAGCGAATTTACCTACCATCTCGTAAAAACCTGGACCGGAAAACAGTTTTCAGGAAACTATAAAGACCTGCACAAACTGCTTTACAATAAACTCATACCCCAACAGCATGTTTGCTACTACACAATAGGCAGGCAGCACCCATACTTTGAAAACCAAAAGCCATTTACCATTTAAACACAATAACAAAAACCGCTTATGAGTACAACCAATAGCAATGGGCCTGATACACCCAGCAACAGCAACGAAGATGTACTTTGGGATAACCTGCTAACAAGCCTTAAACAAGAACAGGGTGCAGCCGAAAACCTTGCAGGAAACAATAACTTAGCTGCTGTAGGCGACTTAAAAAGATGGTCATTTTTTTCAACAATAGCGCAACCCCAGCAAGCATTAACACTGTTTACAGAACTACGCGATGAACATATTAGCCAGTTAGCTGCAATTGAACAAAAATGGGTAGCGATTTACAACGCTGTTAAACAGCGGTTTACGGATAAAATTACATTGGCACAAGAAGATATAAAAAACCTGGAAATACCACTGGCAAAAGACAACAGCGAACTTGCCGAGTTAATAGAAAAGAAAAAACTGGTTACCAGTGAGTTGATTGAAATACGTAAAAGGCTGGCTGAAATAAGGTTGCGGCTGGCTGATGCAAAAAAAGATATGCTTACCCATTGGCTGGAAGAAGCAGAAAAGCAAATTGACAAGGCTTTGCAAATACAAGGTAAAGTATATGCAGAAATAAAAAAAATTAACCAGCAAACCTTTGATAATAACAGAACAGCCCTGCTTGCCGAAACAGAATTTTTTAAAACAAAACGCAAAAATTATGAAGAAAGGTATGCAAACGTGCATGCACGCATAAACATATTAGCCAGCGATGGTATTACCCCTACCCTTGCTAAATGGTTTATAGCCATAGGCACTGTAGCAGCCGCAGCAGCAGGTTATTTTTTCTCGGCATTTACTTATGCAACAGGGTTTAGCAACCAAGATATTTTTTATTATATACTCAATGGCTTTATGGAGGCAGGGCACGATAACGCAAAGCCATTATGGCTTAAATTATTGTTCCTTATTTTATTTATAACAATTATCACTGTTGTAAGCTGGCTATGTTACAGAGCCATTAACAAATTTTTTCCTAAAGAAAACAGCAAAAAAAACAGCAACTACCAGTTTAGCGCAAACTTTAAATATGACGGGCTAAAATATTCGGAAGATATTAAATCTATTAACTGGTTCTCCTTTTGGCTAAGAGCCATCCCTGGATTTATTATTGCAGGCATTGTTATACTGATACTATCAGCAAACAAAGATGGCGTTACCGGCATTAATTTTTTAAACGCATCCACCGAGGGCTTGGTTATCGGCACAGCCCTTTCAACCAGCCTGGCTGCACTAATGCACCTTTACCTAATGAAGGTTATTGAACCCCGGCTGCTTAAGCATCTGCGCAACGAATTAACCCTTACAAAGTGGCTTAAACTAAATTGGGAGGTATGCGTTGCAATTGTACTGTTTATAACCTCTGTTATATTCACGCTCATTTTTTCATACACTTCTAATATTCAAGAGGCAGGTATTACCAGGCAATCTTCCATTGTTATTTCCCTCTCTCAATTTATACCAGTTTGCCTTTTGGCAGCATTCCCCCTGGCGTACGGCAGGCGCTTTAAGGGGCTGCTGGATGTAAGCCGGTTTCTTGAAAGGCAAATTGCCTATTTTGAATACCGTATTGCCTACAACCCGGTACCAGAAGCACCACAAATTGAATTTGACTACACTAAAAGGGTACAGGGCCTTATTGATGCAACCATCGGCACCCTTGAAAATAAGATATTGTTGCTGCAAGGGCGTTTTGAAGGAAAAAAGCCCACTCCTCCGCCTTCTGACGACATTAAAAAAACAATGGCCGGCCATGCTAAAACAATATTTAAAAAAGCGGCAGACTGGTTTATGAGGAAATCAAAATTTTTAAACCCGCCACAAGGCGTTTTCACACCGCTTACTGAGTGGGAAGCAATATACTTTCCAGAGTTTGACGAACTGGTAAAAATTACCACCGAAGAGTATAGAACAAAAGAAGAGGAGCTTAAAGAAACAGAAAAACAAATAACACAAATTTATAATGAAATTGACAACAAAAGGCTTTTAGCCGAAAACAAGAAAGATAAACTGCTTACCGCCATTGATAACTGGAAGTATTCAAATGTAAATGCCCTGCTTATTGAGGTAAGCAAAACGCAACAGCTGAAAAATATAAAAACAGATGACATAACAAAAATTGCCGATGGCTTTGTATTAGCCATGTGGTATTTAGGGCATGGCCGCGGCCCCCGCCCAGATGCTGATGAAAACAATATTGTTGTAACAGTTAATCCATAAAAATGAGCGAAAATAACACACCCAACGACAAAGTAAATACCGATAACTGGCACACCCGCTTAAAACAATTTTTCAACAAAATAACTGCACCATTTACAGGCGACAAAAAAAACACTGAAAACACGCCGCAAAACAACGGAGAGGCACCTAAAAGCCAGCTAAATGAACTTTTATCACAGATAGACAGAAGCCATCCAGATTTTACACCCGACCTGATTGTACCTGCCGTTGAAGAAGAATACAAAAATACCCTTAAAGATTTTACAGAATGGGGCTTCAGAGATGGTTGGCATGGCATGTACCAGGAAAAGCCCATTAAGGAAATAGCAACTAACAGCGCCCAGCGTTTATACGACTTAGCTATTATACACTTAAACGGGAGGCTTGCAAAGCTTGATACGGAAGTAAAAGTAAATAAAACAGTTTACGATAATGAAGAATACGAATTAGACAAGCAAAAAGATTATTTGGAACACTTACGCTACTACCAAAGGCATCACCCAAGGTCGTTTTCAATATCCTTAGGCAGGTTGTGTTTGTTTATTGCAATCTTTATATTTTGTGCAGATGTTTGTCTATCACTAAATCTTGTAAAGATTGGCTTTGATTTGGACGGGAAGGGAGAACTTGAAGACCTTTTTTCAAAGAAATTTTTTACAATATTAAGAGGAAACTGGCTGATTATTAGTTTGGCAATTGGCATATCTATGTTACCAATCTATATCAAATTTTGGTATGATGAATTTGCGGGCAGCCAATTTGGTTTTCCGGTAATTGCAAATAGGAAATTTTTACAGCTATTTCTAAATAAAGAAAATTACAAAGAAAACGAAACACCATTAGATCAGTCAGAACTTGATCATCTAAAAAAGCACAATCGCTTTACCGATATACTAAAACATAGCATATTAGTAACTCTTCTTCTTACAATTATAATATTCGCCTATTTTAGAATGGAGGCTCAAGCCGCATCAATCAACGATGACAAGTATGTGAACAATGAATTGTCTTTTTTTGCCTTTATGGGTATTTCTCTAATGTTTGCGATTATAAGTGGCGTATGTATGTCTGTTGCAATGACATGTTTTCAAAACAACAAATTATTAAAGGAAGCAGTAACGCGTTACGGAAAACTTACTGAAAAAAGCATCAGTTCAAAACATACGCTTCTCTCAAGTGAAGAAGAAAAAAACAAACTACAGGCTATGATAAAAACATGGGATGTAAGTGACTTAAGAATTGAACAGCTCGCTAAAACTTTTTTTTCATATTACCAGCAGTCGTACAACCGAGGGAGGACAGAGCCCGACCATTTCACTAAAAATATTGATTTTTTTGAAAAAATTGTTTATTGGCAAAACAAACTTTCTGCAACTAAAATAAATACTTCAATTTTAAACTAATAATTTATGAACAAAATGCTACTGTTACTTTTAACAATTCTTTTACTTGAATTCAATCCGAATACTTTGGCTTCTCAATCATTAGCTATTTACCATAAAGTACAAAAAGAAAAGACAAAAAAGAATATCCTCCCTCCTTTAACAACTGTCTTCTGCGATTTTACTGAAAGTGATACCGACTGCGTAAAAATAATTAAAAAAAATGCTGTTAAATCGCTCATAGACTTATTCGAAACAGATTCGTTAAAATTTTTTACAATTGCTTATTCAAAATTTAACAACGAAGTTTTTTTCACTTCATACCCTGTAAATGCCAATGACTACAAAATAGTTAGAGGCTTTGGGCCTGTTGAATTTAAAAAGCTAAAAAAACAAGTTGATTCTGCAAAATTAAACTATGCCAACTTGTTAGATAACACTATTGCTTCTCTCGCAAGAAATAAAGCCTTAAAAGCAAGCTGTATTATTGGCTCTATAGAAAAAGCCTACGACGAATTTAACCGATACGACCCCACAGGCGCTACACCTGTTAAATTGATTATATACTCGGATATGCTGGAAGACTGCACTTCCACCCTGGGGCATTACGACCTTGAACATGAAGCTTATACAGCAAGCCTTAACAGGTTAAAGGGTAAAACAGCCTCAATATCTTTTGCAAAGTTTAAAAACCTTGAAACAAAAATTGTAGTTTCCTCAAACAGAATACGTGGCGGAAGCGAGGCTCAGTACAGAGAATTTTGGAGCCGTGTTTTTTCTATGTATGGCTTTAAAAACCAACCAATCCTGTCGTCAGGCCAATAACTTGCCAGCTATAACAAGGCACACTTGCTGGCAACAGTTTACTATTATTGTAAAAGTATTTGCACACTTCTATGTCGTGTCTTAAAATTATATCAAAAGCCCCATACCGGGGCTTTTGCTGTACCATAGCCACCCCGCCCCCACTGCTGCGCAGCGTTACAACTGTACAAGTGTGCGACGCAACAATAGCTACATAGTACCACCCATGCCCGGCCCATAAAAACACACCGCGTTATTATGCTGCCTGCAAGCAGGGGGCATTTTTTTTGCGCCGGGCATGGGGTATATTTTATGGGCAGTTACTGTTATTCCGTTCTTAAACTTTTTACGGGGTTGGCCAGTGCGGCCTTTACAGACTGAACACTAATGGTTGCCACGGTAATAAGCAACACCACCAGCCCGCAGGCTATAAATACAAATACGTTAAGCTGTATGCGGTAGGCAAAATTTTGCAGCCACTTATTGGTGTAATACCAGGCCAGCGGGGTGCTTATGGCCGCGCCAAGGGCCACCAGCCAGGCAAACTGCTGCACGGGTAAGCCTATAATACCTGCG
>CAZRDD010000190.1:4993-9018 GCA_964598675.1 uncultured Parafilimonas sp. | reverse complement strand
CCCCCAATTCATACAAGAATATCAACCGGCTGTTTCATATATCACAACCGGCAATGCTTCGTTATTTCTTACCCCAAATACGCACCAATCTTCAACCGCTCCTTCACTTCTTCAAAGCTGCATTCGTTCACCAATACCCCGTTTTCAAATACCGTTTGCAACAAATCTTCTGCAAATGGCGCTTCATCCTGCCTTACCGTTTCAAATCGGCCGTTGTTGCTTACCAGTTTAAGCCTGCCTGCTTTAGACTGTTTGAAGGATGGCTCAATCTCGCCCCGCCCGTTTAACTCAACAGGATTTTTTTGAACATCAGTGGGTACTCCATTCACCTCGGCATAGGAGCATTTAAGGGCGAATTTCTGCGTATCCCTGTCAACCTTTTGTAACAATGCACCACCCATGCCCAGTACCAGATTTTCAGCGGAAATACCGTTCATTTTAAGTACCTGGTAAATATGCAGAATACTGTCGTAGTTAATGCCATCGCCCTGTATAACCCTTACCTGCGGCGGCAACACCTTGTAGCCTTTGGTGTTTATAGTATAGCCAAACTTATCAAGCAATATATCAAACACAGATAGCAAGGTAAGTGCAGGGTCGCCGGAGTCGGGCCTTATTACCAGTGTACCATCGCGTTGCAGTATTTCGTCTCTCAATTCAGTACCCCAGTAATCGGCGCAGGCGCGAAAAATATTGTAAGAGTCGGATACGCAGGCAACAATACCGGTGGGGTAATTTTTTAGCAAATGCCTGAACATTTCCAGTTCGCCCTCCTTGCCGCGCATGGTCATTACGGAATGTTCGGTTGCCGGTACCGATGCACCAGGCACCGTTTTAGCATAATAGTATTCCCTGGCAAAAGCATTGGCAATTACAGTATCGCTGCCCTTAAAACTAAGCAGGTGCGCCATGCCGCCAATACCAGCACTTTCCACAGAGCTAACCCCGCGAAAACCAAAATCGTTCAACACATAATCAATAGCCGCTGCGCTGCTGTCGTCCGCCGTTTCGGCATAGTACATCTGCACTACCTGTTTTATTTGGGCTGAGAGTGTTGCTACAGTTACCGGGTACCAAATCTGCATTAAAATGGTTTCTAAAAAATTGGTAAGCCAATAACAATTGGGGTCGTTGTTCTCTATTGTCATCAGCACGTTATGTGTTGGCACAATGCTGCCTTCCTTAACCGCTTTTATGGTAACAGGCAGTCTGCCCCCGTGCTTGTTGATGATATATTCAAAATTGGCTGCATCAAAAACATCGTTACGGCCAAATATGTTATTAAGATAGTAACCAGCTTCTTCTATTTTTTGCTGGGTAATTACCTCGCCCGCCAGGTATTTATTAAGTATGTACTGCAGGCCGAAGAAAACAGTTTCGTTAAACATACCGCCCCGGCTTTCCATGTAGCTGTATACTTTTTGGGTACCGGGTGTATAGAGTTTATGGTGAGAATATTTATAGGCATCTGCCAATAAAATAAGGTTGTTTTGCATGTGCTTTTATTGTTGTAAGGTTGCGTATAAAGTGTTGACAAAAGGTATATGTACGGCTGCAATATTGCCTGCTTCCACCAGCATAGGTAAGTCTTTAACATCAAACCATTGCAGTGCTTCAAGGTCATCACCAGCCTCTGGGTTGCCAAACAACAGCGTAGTGGTAAAAAGGGATGATATTACCTTATCCACCTCGTGTACATAACGCCAGTCATTCATTTGCATGGAGGTAATGTAAGTAAACGGGCCTGTTTCAAAGTTGCCGCACTCTTCGGTCAGTTCTCTTTTTGCGGCCACCTCCAGGCTCAGGTCGGTGGGGTCAACAAACCCTCCGGGGAAACGCCATGCCGTAGCGTTGGGTTTTCTGCCAAGCAGCACCTGTTTTTTATCGCTGCTCAGTACGGCAATATCCACCGTAGGGTAGGCTACCGGGTAGCGGTTGTGGGCTGCATAATTAATACCCAGCCTGAAATCTTTTGAGGCAAGTACATCATCGCTATGCTCCTCCCGCAGTTGTGTGGCCGAAACGGGAATACTTTCCTGTAATTCCTCGGTTGCAAAACGGCCGTGATAATACGGCATGAACGAATCCCGGCTGCCATATAACACAAATGTTTCAGCAGCAAAGGTATTTGCAAGCAGCTTATCCAGTTGCTGGCTCCAGTATTCATCGCTGGGGTTATCGGCTAACGGCAGCACTACAATACCAGGATAATCCTGTTTTATCATTTTCTCCCTGGTATAAAAATCAAAGGGGTTGCGCGGGGTATTTTTTACTTCGGTAACGCCAAGTACAATAATAACTTTATTGTGCTTTGCTTTTACCTGTTGTATAAGGTCGTGATGCCCCTGGTGCAAATAAGGAGTTTGAAACCTTGCTATGATAACGCCTGCTGTTTTCATTTTGCGTAATTTATACGCAAATATAAATGCGTATTATTCAAACTTCAAAATTATTTTGCGTATTTTTTACGCAAAATTATTAAATTTCAAAATAGAATCCTTTTTGGCTAAGTTCGTCGTATCGCTTTTTATTAAACCTGAACATATTGCTTGGCCTGCCCTGGCCTTCGGACTTGGTAAGCTCTGGAAGCTTCTCCAAAAAATCAAACGAAAGTATTTTTTTTCTAAAATTGCGTCGGTCTATTTCTCTGCCCAGTAATGCTATGTAAAGCTTTTCAAGATCGGCAAACGAAAACTTTTTATCCAGTAATTCAAAACCAACAGGCTGGTATTGTATTTTGGCACGCAGCCTTGCAATGGCTAAGTCAATAATAAATTTGTGATCAAATCCAAGCGTGGGCAAGCTGGTTATATTAAACCATTTTGCTTCATCCGCATCTGTACCAGCATTTAACTCTTTGTACACGCTGCTGTTTATAAGGCCCACGTAAGCCACCGAAACTATGCGGCTTCGGGGGTCCCTGCCGGGTTCGCCAAAGGTGTACAACTGTTCTAAGTAATTAAGAGTTATTCCTGTTTCTTCTTTAAGTTCCCGCGCTACGGCTTGCTCCAACGATTCCTCCTTCTGCACAAAACCACCGGGCAATGCCCATGTATTTTTAAAAGGTTCGTATTTGCGTTTAATAAGCAATACGGAAACCCCTTCGGCTTTGGCATATCCAAAAACCACCGCATCAACCGCTAACTGTAAACCTCCTGTTTTCATTATAACAAAGATTGTTGTATTTGTTGAAAGAAATAACACCTGTTTGCAGCCAATAATAAAATATTAAACAAGCTTTACTGCGCAATACAATGCACAAAAATTCTATTTATATTTATTGAAACAAAAATAACATGGCCCAAATCCGAGAACAGGAAGTTTATTTTTTTATGATGATTGGTTTTGCAGTTTGCATACTGTGGTTAATACCAACCATATTTTATTTAAAAACACTTCAAGATACCCTGAAGGAAATTTCTGAAGAAAACAGGAGGATGCCGCCCGCAAATGTTTGGCTGTTGCTCATCCCCCTTTTTAACGTTGTTTGGATATTTTTTGTGGTAAAGGCTATTTCAGAATCTTTATACCTTGAATATGCGAAGTACGGAATTGGCAACTCAGAAAAACCTACCCATAGCATCGGCATGGCCATGGCTATATTGCAAATCTGCTTCATTATTCCTTTTGCAGGCTTAGCTGCCTTTATTTGCTGGATTTTATATTGGATAAAAGTAAATGACTGCCGCAAAGAGATAATCAACATACATAACAACTCAACCCTTGCGCAGGGCGAAAAATCTATTTTTCTGTAAACAATAAACCCCGCCAAAAAGCGGGGTTTATCAGCAATAACATATTTACCAGTTACAGTTTATCCATTTCATCCTTTACAAACTCCATCAGCACCTGTATATGCGCTGGCGAAAAATCGAACTTTAAACCTGCTGCTTCATACAGTGCAGGCAATGTTTTTGTTCCACCCAAGCTAAGGGCGTTTATATAGTTGTTAATAGCCTGCTGCCTGTTCTGTTTAAACTGCATCCACAGGCCAATAGCACCAAGCTGTGCAATACCATATTCAA
>CAZRDD010000190.1:2326-4983 GCA_964598675.1 uncultured Parafilimonas sp. | reverse complement strand
TAAAAAGGCACTTCAAACAGGTGCAACTGGCGTTGCCACCCTATTTCACGGTAAGGGGTAAGGCCGGTAAAATCAATACTGTTGGTTGAAAACTCCGCCAGTATCGCCATCCACTCAGCCGTTCTTTCCTCAATGGTATGGTTTGGATGCTCGTACACCCAATGCTGAAATTTATCAATAATAGCAATCCAGGGGAAGATGGTTATCACCCTTTCCAACTGGTGCTCTTTTGCCCTTTTAAGGTCTTCGGCATTATCAAAAAAAGCTTCCCAATGGTCCATGCTAAACAACTCCATGGTCATACTGGCCACTTCGGCAATTTCCATGGGATATTCTTTAAAAGCACTCAGCTCCAGATTGTGCGACAAAAAGGAGTGTATTGCGTGGCCACCTTCGTGTACCATGGTGGTAACATCGCCCATTTGGCCTGCCGCATTCATAAAAATAAACGGCGCGCCGCTTTCGGTAAGCGGGCAGTTATAACCACCAGGCGCTTTACCCTTGCGGCTGTCAAGGTCAAAATGTTTAAGCTCATCCATTTTGCGCAGGCAATCTGCAAAAAAAGGGTTAAGCTGCTCAAAACATTTTTCTGTTTTAGCCAGCAGTTCCCTGCCGCCTTCAAACGGGTGCAAAGGTTTTATGCCTTCCGGTTCTGCTTCAGTATCCCAGGGCCTTAAAGTATCCAGGCCAAGCTTTGCTTTTTTCTGCTGGTATATTTTTTCAACCAGGGGCAGTACGTGCAGCTTTACCGATTCGTGAAACTTATAACAGTCTTCTTTGGTATAATCAAACCTGCCAAGCTCCACAAATTTGTAATCGCGGTAGTTGCTGAAACCTGCATTTTTTGCCACTTTATCCCTGCGCTCAATTAACTGGGTGTAAAGGTTATGCATGGCATCTTTATCCTGCAGGCGGCGTTCCTGTATTTTGCGGTACACATCTTCGCGCAGTTGCCTGTCGGAGCTTTCTAAAAACTTAGATGCCTGTTGCAAAGTATATTCCTGGCCGTTTACTTCAACCGTCATTTTACCGGCAATAGCGCCATACTGCTGCTGCATAACACTAAGCTCGGCCTGTATGGGTATATTCGCCTCCCTGAACAGGTCTATGCTCTTGCGCACACTGCGCAGGTAGGTGTAAAATTTATCCTTATCAAGCTGTGCGGTAAACGGGTTTTCAACCAGCTTACGATTAAGCTTATCGGCATAAGGGGTTAGCTTAGGCTGAATTTCCATGCAGAAATAGGCAAATGCTTCCTCCAGCGATTTATCCGTGGTATCGCAGGTCATTTTTATTTGCCTCCAGCAGGCATCCTCACTAATGGCAGCTTCTACTTCGCTTACGTTCTTCAGCCACTCGTCAAGGTCCTCAAGGCTGTTTATTTCCCTGTTGCTGAGGTTAATAAAATAAGGCTCCAGGGCTTCCCAGGTGGTAACCGCAAAGTCGTTGGGCAAAAAATGCCGCTGCAATTTTTGTATATCGGCGCTTAAAGACATACAGGTAGATTTTTACGTATTCATACACGTTAACGTGTATAGTGTAATGCAAACAGGGTTGGCCTGGCTGCATCTATTCGGCCTTTTTACTCGCTTTCTTTTTAGGGGCCGCAGTTTCGGCAACAACAGGTTGCGGCGCAACTTCTGCTTCTTCCAGTTCTACTGATTCTTCTTCCTCTTCAGCCTCTTCTTCCCTCAGCTTAATATCAACTTCGGCTGCGGTAAGTATGCTAAACCATTTAACCATTTTCTTCATGTCGCTGGCGTACACGCGGTCAAAATCCAGGTCGCCGTATACTTTTTCAAAGTAGGCTTTAACTGCTTTGGGGTCTTTTTCGTTGGGCAACGCTTCGCCGCTGGCCTTCATGGCAATAAAAATATCTGCCAGGTTAACGTTATCGCCTACGGTGTACACTTCCACACTTTCAAGGTGAGAGAAGTTGTGCTGGCGCGATGATATAAAGCGCACTGTTTTATCGTCGAGGGAGCGAACAATAGCTCCGTCAGTTTTGCTGCCTACAAGTTCAAACAAACCAGCCAGGCCGGTTACCGATATAATTTTACTGTATTCCATGTTAAATGAGAGAATTTTAAGGGGTGCAAGATAAACCGCAGGATTGAATAAAAGACTGTAAATATTGTGAAAAACGAAGCAACACGTAAATGCGTACTGTACCACGAGCGCACAACACTACAATAACGCAGCTTAAACAATTGATAAAAAATACATTACACATTAAATTAGCTATAAGGCTGCATTTTATGCAAAACACTTAAAAACAGCACCGCCTTGCGTAAACAAGCAATAAACAACCCTAAAACCAATTGCAGTAAGCGTTTACAACCCTGCACCCTGCAATGCCTGCAGGTATTTACCAATATAATCTGCTTTGTATTTAAGCTTGTACTGCATAACAAAACGGGGGTGCGGCAACCCTTTTACAGCGCCAAACCATTTGTACCTGGCATTAAGCTGTAACAGGTATTTAAGGTTTTCACCCTCGCCCAGGCAATAGCAAACATCGGTTTTAAGGCCCCAGGCCAGTTGTTTGTTAATACAGTCAACAGCAAATGGCTCTACTGTTTTTTTAAGTTCGGCATCATCGTAATAATTAAGGTTTTTGCCGTTTTTTACAAAGCCCAGCGGACTTATGGAGGTGA
>CAZRDD010000190.1:0-2316 GCA_964598675.1 uncultured Parafilimonas sp. | reverse complement strand
GCCTGTATTACATCGTACACGAATACAGATGAAAGCTCCTGCTTTTTTTGAAACCCATTGTCAATAGCGCACACCTGCTGCAGGCGTATAGGGTCAGTAAAAGGTATGCCTGTAACGCCGCCCCCAAAGCGGCCGGGGTTTATACCCATTATTATACGCCGGGGCAGAGTGTTGCCGTAGTATTTGTAATAAAACTGTGTGCACGCATCGCGAACGTCAGCATGCTTATGCACATCAAGCACACCGGCACCGCCCGGCAGACTAAACGGCAATTGCAGGTTAAATAAAAATGGCAGAATATCTTCGGCATAGCTCATACACAAATGTAGCAGTTAAAGGGTGTTGATGGCTGCGCTTTGTTAAAACCCGGCAACGATAACAGGCATAAAAAAAGCCGGTAACTGCTACCGGCTTACATTAAAATTTATTGAAGAAAATTATTTACAACAAGCCTTTGCCAGACAGGTACTCAGCAATTTGCACGGCATTTGTAGCGGCACCTTTGCGCAGGTTATCGCTTACTATCCACATGTTAAGGGTGTTGGGCTGGGTATCATCCCTGCGCAGCCTGCCCACAAATACTTCGTCTTTTTCATGCGCCCATAAAGGCATTGGGTATAAAGCTTCTGAAGGGTTGTCCTGCAGTATAACGCCAGGCGCTTCGGCCAGCAGTTGTTTTACTTCATTAATGTCAAAATCATTTTCAAATTCAACATTCACGCTTTCGCTGTGGCCACCAATTACAGGTATACGTACGGTGGTAGCTGTTACTTTTATGGTATCATCACGCATTATTTTTTTGGTTTCGTTCACCATTTTCATTTCTTCTTTGGTGTAGCCGTTATCCAAAAAAACATCAATTTGTGGTATCACATTCAGGTCAATGGGGTATTTGTATGCCATTGGCCCTTCCTCGCCCTTACGTTCGTTAAAAAGCTGGTCAACCGCTTTTTTACCGGTACCGGTAACGCTTTGGTAAGTGCTAACCACAATTCTTTTTATTTTGTATTTAAGGTGCAGCGGGTTTAATGCCACCACCATTTGTATGGTACTGCAGTTGGGGTTGGCTATAATTTTATCTTCTGCAGTTAATGCATCTGCATTAAGCTCGGGCACTACCAGCTTTTTAGTGGGGTCCATCCTCCAGGCGCTGCTGTTGTCAATTACGGTAATACCGGCTTCGGCAAACTTAGGGGCCCATTCAAGCGAAGTGCCGCCACCAGCGCTAAAAATAGCTACGGCAGGCTTGGCAGCAATACCATCGGCCATGCTTACCACTTTGTATTTGGCACCCTTAAACTCTACTTCCTTACCTACTGATCTTTCGCTTGCCACCGGTACCAGCTCAGTAACCGGAAAATTTCTTTCTGCCAATACCTGTAACATTTTGGTGCCAACTAATCCTGTGGCGCCTACAACAGCTACTTTCATGTTGTCCTCCTGTCCTCCCCTTTTTTTGTTTAAGGGAGCGTTTTTTTGTTGATGAATGGTTTATGCTGCAATTGCGCCCGGCGCATAGTAAAACCAACATTTTTTGCCTCCTGCCCCTTTAGGGGGTGATGCAACAAAAAAGCCTTCCCGTTTTGGAGAAGGCTTTTTGTTTTTATGTTTAGCATACGCAAACTTTAAGCAACTTCCCCATTGGAGATGCGTTTCTTATTGTTCTTTGTATGTGTCATTACTATTTTCATTGCGGGGCAAAAATAATCAGCCATATTGATTTTACCAAAATTGAATTATTTTAGGGCATTAAATATTTTTTGTGGGCAAAATACTAATACTTGTAAAATATGTATTCCTTATTTACAGCGTTGACATATATGAACTGCGGAAACATATTCATGTAACCCATAACGTTGCGGGATATAAAAAATCTTGTAAATTTTGGCTTGAGCCAGAAATAGAGCTTGACCAAAACAAAAAAGGGAACTTCACACAGACTGAACTAAATGAAATTCAGAAGCTGATTGAAGAAAATAAACAATTAATTTTACAGCAACTATCCCTGTTCTATGAAGGGGAAAATGTTAAATCAATCAGGAAATGACAACCACTTTACATTATCCGGCCATAAAAGGTATTGAGTTTATAAACAACACGGTTTTGTTTGTACACCTTGATAACGATAGAACATTTATTGTTCCGGTAGACAAATTTCCTGCATTGAAAAAA
The DNA here is from genome assembly GCA_964598675.1 of uncultured Parafilimonas sp. Lineage (GTDB taxonomy): Bacteria > Bacteroidota > Bacteroidia > Chitinophagales > Chitinophagaceae > JABDFW01. The sequence continues at coordinate 144 of CAZRDD010000190.1, read as the reverse complement.
CTATCGCCTGCGGACAAAAAGGATTTCGAAATTATAGACGAGAAATACCTGTCTTTTTTATCAATAGACGAGATATTCAGCATAGAAGAGCTTATTGGAATACAGTAAAAAGCAAACGCCCGGTTTTACAACCAGGCGTTCAAG
>CAZRDD010000189.1:0-9032 GCA_964598675.1 uncultured Parafilimonas sp. | reverse complement strand
TCTGTTTTACGGCTGGCTGTTTCATTTTCAAATTTTCAAATTGCCTAATTTTCAAATTTATCCCATCAGTGCAATCATAAGAATCAAATAAATTGTAAGATAGTCTAAACGGTCTTCGCTTAGCCCTCACCTTTAGGAGAGGGGTTGGGGTGAGGCTGAATAATGTATCCACTGTACAAGAGTGCGACGCAAGGTACGATGCCACCTGCACTGCTGCCCGGACCATAGAAAAAAACATGCAACACGAACGAAGCACGAATAACCCACACGCACTGCGCACCGGCGAACATTCAAACCTCTCAAACAATCAAACGCCTCAAACCATTCAAACTCCTCAAACATTCAAACCCTCTTATTGCACTGGCTGCAATGGTTTGCCGTTGGCATCGTAAAACGGTTTGGGGGCAGGGGCCTGGCCATCCTGTAGTTGCTGGGTAAAAACTTTGCTTACATGCACCCATTTGCCGTTGGCCCATTTAAAGCCCTCGTAATCGCCATCGGGTATAAGGGTTTGGCGCTGCCACAGCTTGCCGCTTTCGCTAACCAGGTGGTCAAAAATAATCATATCCAGCGCGGGGTCGTACACCATGCGGGCGCTGGCATCTTTTTTAAACTCCATTAAAAAGCGCCAGGCGGGCTGGGGGGCTTTAATGCTGTCGTCTTTGTAATCAAAAATGGGCGCACCAAACTGCGGCTGGCCGGTGGCGGCATCAAACGTAAGTATGTCAATCCATTTGCGGGTGGTAATAAAATCGTTGTCATCCAGGCCAAAAAGGGTATAATATTTTTTGCCCTGGTACTCCTTAAGCACCATGCCGTAATACAAGGCTCCCACCCAGTTGCGGGGCCCGCGCAGGGAGTCGGTAAGGGCTCCGCCATAATCGCTCACATCAAACAGCGGGTACATTTTAAGCGAGCCATCGGTGGTTTTAATTTGTATAAACCCCTGCTGGCGAAAATAGCTTTCGTCGCGCTGAAGCTCCCAGGTAAAAATGCGGAAGCTGCTGTCGGGCGGGTACATTTTAGATACCGTTTTTACGGAATCGAACGGGTAGCTGAACGAAAAAGGCGTGCGCAGTGCTTTTACCAGCGTTTTAATAAAGGCGCTGTCTGCCGCAAAACGGTTTACCACTGCGGTATCAAACACCATTTGGTTGGCGTATGTCTGCAAGGCTTTTTCCTGCGTTTGCAGGTAATGCACATCAGCACCAGCGGGCTTTTGCGCCTGCGCCTGCACACAAACCAGTAAAAACAGCGCAACTATAAATTTATTCATACAGGTAAAACGTTTTATGTAAAGGGTAAAATGGTTTTGCGGGCAGCCCCTACCCGGCCTGCAACCTACTACACCGGCAAACAAGTTACCACGTTGTTTACGCTTAACAAAGGTTAATAGTATGCCTGCCGCTAATTTTAGTGTTTTATTAAGGCTGTTACAGCCCGTTAAAAACGTAAAAATACAATCACGACCCGTAATTTGGTTTGCGGCAGGAGTACTTAACTCATTACGAAGCGGGGTAGCTTTAACCACATAGATGCATTAGCTAACATAGTTAAACATAGAATGATATTTGAAAAACATAGTTATGTATATCCTATGTGCTTTATCTAACCTTATGTGTTTCTTATGTTTTCTAATGTGGCTATGTGGTTAAAAACGCCCAAACCAAATAACGGATAGGCATTAAAATACAATTATTCCTTTGCGTCTTCGCGCGAAACGGGTATCGCGAAACCACCTAAAGCAACACGCTGGACAGGTGCTGCGCAAACTCAATAAGGCTGTTGTAGCGGGCATCTATGTGCGGGTGCGGAAACGGGGTTTCCGGGTGGGTGGTGGCTACAAACACGGTGTACATGCCTGCGTTGCGGCCAAACTCCATATCGCTAAGGCGGTTGCCCACCATAATGCTTTTGCTGAAATCAACCTGCGGAAAATCCTGCCGGGCCTGCAACGCCATGCCGTGGTTGGGTTTGCGGTTGGGGCTGTTGTTATCAAGGTCGGGCGCAAAATATATTTTATCAATTTTACCACCGGCTGCCTGCAGGTGCTGCTGCAGCAGGTCGTGTATTTCACCCAGGTCGCCCAGGGTCATCAGCCCCTTGCCCACGCCTTTTTGGTTGGTGGCCACTACGGTAACCCCAAAAATGCGGTTGAATATGCTAACGGCAGTATTGGCCCCATCCAGCAGCACAAACTCGCTGGTGTTGCGTATATAATCGCCTTCCTTATCGCGGTTAAGCACCCCGTCGCGGTCTAAAAACAGGGTCCAGGTTTTATCAATTGCTTCAAACGGTATCATGGGTGCAAAAGAAAGGATTTTTTGTACACGAAATTTTGGAGAGGGGGTTATAACACGAATTTGAGACGAATTACACGAATGACGGGGATTTGGGGGGATTGTTTTGATTGAGGGGATTGCCCTGGTACACGAATGACGGGGATTTGGGGGGATTGTTTGGATTGAGGGGGTTGCCCCATAACACGAATGACGGGGATTGGGGGGGATTGTTTTGATTATGGAGAGAACGGCCCTGGTACACGAATTTTAGACGAATTAACACGAATGATGAGAACAGCCCCTTTTACAGGCATGCGGGGGCTGCTTACACACTGTTTAGGCCTAACACCCTGGCGGTGTATTACTGCGTTAACAGCCAGTTTTTATACCCGGCAACTACATTGGTAAAACTTGTTTTAAACAGCCTTACAGATGCCTGCTGCTTATCCGCCGAAAGGCAGAATTTTTTAAAGGCTTCAACACCCCAGGTATCAACAATATATTTTACAAAAACGCCGCAAACTGAGTAGTTGTACGATGAATACTGGCCGTAAAAATCTTTATTATCAATTACCAGGCCGGTATAGTTAAGGCTGTCTTTGGTTTTTAGGGCAATGGCCACCCGCTCTTTAAAAAGCGCATTATCGTTAAGGTTGGTAACGTATTCAACACAACCCTCAACAAAAAATGCCGGGTTGTTATCCTGCGGTATGCTGTTATCAAACAGGTAATGCGAATACTCATGCTTTACAAGCGGGGTGTTGTACCCATGGGTGTGTATCTCGCCCCGTATACTAAAACCTGCCGAAGCATTACCGGGGCAGGTTAACCCAAACATGCCCGACATAGTGCCATACTCCTGCATGTTTGTGTGTAAAAACCAGCTTATTTTGTTTACCGGCATTTTAATATGGTAAATGCTTAAAAACTGTTGCGCATAAGCGTTTAGCTGCTTGTTTAAGGCTGCATAGTTAATAGTATCAGTATAGGTTTTTGATACATACACGGCGCTAAAAAGCGCCGATGCCTTTTTATTATAGTTGGTATTTTTAAGGGTTTGCAGGTTAAACCAGTTAAACCCCTTGCCGTTTCTGTTACCAAAAAAGGTAATCTTACCGTTTTGTACAATCACAATATCGTGCCCGCCGGTAAATGCCAACTGGGCATCTTTCACGGCCTTTATACTGTTGCCTGCAATTACAATGCGGTTGGTATCAACAAAAGCAAACCCGTCGTTTTTTTGTTGAAATTTTTGGCCGTTTATTACAAAGCCATTGGCCACCAGGGTTACGGGCAGCTTAAACAACTGCCATTGCTTAAACGCTGTAACAACGCCTGCAATAAGCATATCCTTTGCATAATCGGCATTGGTTAAAGCACTTTCGTTTTTACGAAGGCAGTTATTGCCAAATGTTGAGCAGTAATCGTTAAGCATACCCTCCAGCGCGGCGCTGCTGCCGGGCGATGTTATAACGGTTGGCCTGCCCACAATGGCCATTACTTTGGTAAGGCTGCAATCGTACGCGGGCAATGCCGAAAGGTTTATTACCTGTGCCCGGCACAATGCAGGCAACAGCAAAAACAGTAGTAAGGGCTTTAACCGCATAGTGTTTATTTTTTGCCCGTTAATGGCTTAGGCAACGGGCCTGTGTATAATGCGCTGGTATAAATGCAACGGTAATATACACATTAAATTTAATAACACCCCAGGTTTTATTGTATTGCCCCCCTGTGGCAGCCATTACAAAAATTTTGTAAACAATGCCCAAAACTGTGTAACAGGCAACGGTTGCAGGGTGGGTAACTTTGTACCCTAAATACATAAAGTATGGAAACGCTGTTGTTTAAAACAAATATTAACTGCAGTGGCTGCGTAGCCAAAGCCTCTGCTGTGCTTAATAACGAACCCGCTATTATTACCTGGGAGGTTGATACCACCAGCCCCGATAAACTGCTTACCGTTGAAACCGATGTATTAAACACCCCGCAGGTAATGCAGCTAGTGCGCAAAGCCGGTTTTTTGGCGGAGCCTGCTTAATGCAGCAGTACCGTTGTGTTAGCCTGTTTGGTACGGGTTAACAAACGGCCAATACCGGTGCAGGTGCGCTGGTATTGGCCGTTTCTATTTTTACCCTTCATCCCCCTTTAATCTTCTTCTACATAACGGCGTATGGCATTGGCCCATACCTGGTAGCCTTTATCGGTGGGGTGGGTATAATCAAGCATTATACCGTGCCTGAAGCGGCCGTTTTTAGCCAGCATGGCGGGGCCAATATCCACCAGGGTTATTTGCTGTGCTGTGGCAAAGGCTTTAAGGCGAGCGTTAATATCGTTAATCAGCAGCCTGCGCGGGTGCAGGGGGTCCTCCTCGCGGGGGAAGATGGCCATCAGCACAATATGGGCATGCGGCACTTTGCTGCGCACCCGCAGGCAAACCTCGCGTATGCCCTCCACAATTTCATCCGCAGTGTTTATACGCGCATTGTCTGTATTACTGGTATTGTTGGTGCCAATATCAATAATTACGGTGCGGGGGTGCAGGCCGTCAAGCTCGCCGTGGTCAAGCCGCCAAAGGGCGTTCTGGGTACGGTCCCACCCAAAGCCCAGGTTAAGCACCCGGTGCTGGCCAAACAGCCCCTGCCACGATGCAGGGCCATTGGGTTGGCGCAGTTGGCCATCGGCATACCTTAGCTGCGGCAGGCCGCCCCAAAAATGGGTGATGGAGTTGCCTATCAACACCACCTGCGGGTTAATGGAATCCTTTATGCGCAGCACCTCTGCGTGCCTGGCCCACCAGTTGTAGCTGTCTTCCTCCAGCTTAGGCACGGGTACAATGGCGGTATTGGTGCGTGTGGCCGTATCAAGACTTTTATCGCCCATCAGTTGGCTCAGCAGCGGCTCCATGGCCTGTGCCCAGGCCAGCGCCCCTTGGGGGCTGGGGTGCAGCCAGTCGGGCATCATGGTTTGGTTAATGCTGCCATCGGGGTTAAGAAAAACATGGTTTACATCGCAGTAAAAAACGTTTTTGCCATCGGCCAGGGTGCTCACCATGTCCGATGCGCGCTCCAGTATCGCCCGGTGCGAGGTAGGGTTTGGCCCCCCATAACAACCGGGGAAACACCGCAGCACGATGATTTTGGTATCGGGCAGTTTTTGCCGCAGCAGCGCTACAATGGCTTTTATGCCACCGGCCAGTTGCCCCGCCGTATGGCGCGTAGGGTAATTTTTCTCGTCAATATTGTTGGTGCCAATTTCCACCACGGCCACTTTGGGCTGCTGCCCTTCCAGTTGACCGTTGGCAAGGTTCCACAACAGGTTTTCGGTACGGTAGCCGCTAAACCCCAGGTTAATGGCGTTGCGCGGGGCAAAAAACTGGTTCCATACGGGTTGATACTCCGGTTTTTCAAAGTTGTTGGTAATACTGTTGCCTATCATCAGCAGGTTAAAACGCTGCTTTGCCACCAGCGCCAGTTTTTCCGCATGGCGCTGCGGACTGTACCCTTCCACCGGCACGGCGGCGGGGTTGGGGGCCAGCGTATCCCTTACCACGGGGGCGGCCAGCACAAAAGCGTTTAACAGGCGGGGGATGCTGGTATCGGTAACCACATTACCATCGTACCCCACCCAGGTTTTGGTAAACTCGCTGCGGATGTTGATATACAGGGTGGCAGCGGGCGCAAACGGCGGTATTACAGCGGGTATTACGGTACCCGGCACGGTTTGTTCCATCCCCTGCGGATTAACCAGCAGCAGGCCGCCCGGCTGCTCGGCAGGGGTTAAATGGTTTACCAGCATGGCGGCAGTGGCGGCACCCTCATCAAAGCCTGCCACATCCACCCTGGGGCTGCGCAGGTGCCAGGCCGCGGGGGTTGTTTTAAGGGCATGGTAGCCTTGCACCGCATCAAACAAGGTATTTGCGGGGGGTACCGCCACATCAAAACCCTGCGCGGTAAACAGGGCTACCTGCTGCACCGGCTGAGCGCCCGGCAGCAACAGCACCGTACCTTTTACAGGGGTTAGACTGGTGCGTACTATGCGCATGCGCTGCGCACCTGCCGCCAGCGTTACAAAACATAGCAGTATACAAAGGCTGTGTTTGAGGGGATGTTTCATACAACCAAATATAGGGTATTGGGGCGTGCGGGGGATGAAGGTACACTGTATAAATATTTTTAAAAACGTTATGTGTTTTGGAAGATAGTTATTACCTTACCCAATAGCATTAAAACTACCTTATGGCGACTGTTGAAGAATTGCTTAAACAAGCGGTGGAACTGTATAAAGAAAAAAACTACCAGGGTGTGATTGATTTGCTGCCGGAGGAGGTATTAGAGAAGCATAAATATGATTGGTTGTATATAGAGAAAGCAAGGGCTTATTTCCTATTGAGGGAGTATGACCTTTGTCAGAGAGTGGCAGAAAAGGCACTTGAGGTAAACCCGAACAACGCAAATGCGCATCATCATATCGGCAATGCATATTTTAGTAAAGAGCGTTATGAAAAAGCTATTGAAGAATATAATAAAGCTATTACGCTTAATCCAGAATTGCCATATCCTTATAGCAATTTGGGCATTGTTTACTATAGGCTAAAACAATACAAAATGTCAATTGAGGCATACAATAGGGCGATAAATATTGACCCCAAATATTCAACCGCTTACTATAACAGAGCCTTAACATACTTTGACCAGGGGCAATATAAAAAAGCGCTGCTTGATTTTGAAAAAAAGATAGAGCTTACAAAGGACAACCCAGATTATTATACCTCAGTAGCTAAAGAAAAAATTGCTGAGATTGGTAAACTGATTAACGACAAAGCATACAGCGATATTAATATTCTCGTAAATAAAGTAAAGGGTGTGTTGCTTTATAAAGATGATTGTATTACGCACTACACCGGCATAACAGTTGCAAAAGCTTTGATTTTAGATAAAAGCAAATTACGATTATCAGAAGGCGCATACCTTAACGATACTTCCGAAGGCCGGGAGTTGTTTAAATATTTGCATCTTACCGCAACCCCAATTGATGGACACGATACAATTGCAGAACCATTTGCAAAAAAGCCCTTTATCGGAAGTTTTGTTGCCGAAAGCAAGCACGATGATTTAACGTTATGGCGTATGTATGGCAAAGAGGCAAAAGAAGAAGCAAGGGGCTGCTCCATTACCATGCGCAGAGATGAATTAATCACCAAGATAACAGAGAGTTTACCAGGTTACAAAAAGGAGGACGCCTCAAAAGCAGATAGTGAATTTATTTTTTACCGGGTAGCTTACAGGAAACAGGATAATGAAAGACCATTTACCATACCCAGCGGCAAACCGGAAGACGAAGACTTGTTGAATGAGTACATGAAAGAACTGGCTATTAATGTGAAGGATTTTGAGGAAAAAAGAGCGGGTAACGTAGCTGACAAGCAGAAGCTTTTAGAACTACTAAATGAAATTGCCTACCTATTTAAAAGCTATGATTACCAATACGAACACGAAATAAGGCTGGTATTAAAAGGTACAGGGTTTGCAAAAATTGTTGATATGGGTTTTACTCCACCTAAAGTATATATTGAGTTAATAAACATAAGGCCGGTACTAAAAAAGATAACGCTTGGCCCTAAGGTGGAGAAATCCGATGAATGGGCTTCTGCATTGTTTTATGCGCTTGATAAAGATGGCCTAAACCCGGAAATTTTAATATCGCATTTACCTTTCAAATAGCTTGTTGCAGGTGCTGTGACGTATCGCATTCCCCCACCCTCACCCCTTTATTTTCATGCCCGGCACAAGGGGTTCGGTGTCAACCAGCTCCAGGGATTTTATCATGTCTTTTGTGGCCGTTTTGTATTTTATAAAGTGCGGGGTTTGCAAATGCGCTTTATAGGCGGCGGTATCGGCATATATCTCCAAAATAGTAAAATGCGTGGGGTGCTCTTTTTCGGCAACGGCGTACAGGGTAATAACACCCGGCTCCACCCGTACGGAGGTTTCTACGCCTTCTTTCAGCAGCGTTTTATACTGCTCCAACTGTGCAGAATCAATCACAAGTTTTGCCAGCCGCACTATTTGCTTTTTATCCTGCGCATGGGCCGTTTCAACACTGGTTAATGCAAGCATAAGGGGTATTATAAAAAGTAATATAAAGGTGCTTGTTTTGTTTGGTTGCATTTTGATTGTTTTGGGGTTAAACTTCAATAGATACCAATAGCCAAAATAACCTACGTTGTAACAGATACCATCGCAGTAAAAAGGGCTGTGCATCTCCCCTCTACTTCAACAACTCATCTATCTGTTGCTCCAGCGCGGCGTGGTTGGCGTTTATGGATATTACCTTGCCTGTTTTATCAAGCAGGTAGGTATTGGGTATGTATTCAATCTTCCATTTTATGGCAACGGCGTTGTCGTCATCAATTACATGCAGCCAGGGGGTGGCATCATCTTTAACGGCTTTTGTCCAGTCGCTTTTTTCGGTATCTAACGATACGGCGTACACTTCCAGCCCCTTGCTTTTATATTTTGCGTAAATGGCTTTAAGGTCGGGCATGCTGCGGCGGCAGGGGCCGCACCAACTGGCCCAAAAATCCAGCACCACCACCTTGCCCTTTAAACTGGACAGTGATACCTTTTTGCCCGAGGCATCTTTAAGCGTAATATCGGGGGCGGTGGCACCCACGGCAGGGTGCTGTGCAAAACCGGTAACGGCCAGGCAGGCGGCAAACAAAATGGTTAGTAGCGTCTTCATACCGTAAAC
>CAZRDD010000188.1:8498-9104 GCA_964598675.1 uncultured Parafilimonas sp. | reverse complement strand
AGGTGCGGGTGTCGTTTTAGTTGTTGGGTTTTCAACATGTATGGGCAGTGCAAACCTGTAACTGCGTTTTGAGATTGTTTTTGATAAGTATAATAAAATTGTTTGTATGAATGATGCAGGTAAAATATCCGGTTACAACATGGTGGCTATTGTAGTATATTCAATTATAATACGCATAATAGCCGGAAACGATGGCCATCACAACAGTAGTTTGGGTATTGCTGGGCTATCTGCTGTTGCTGTAAGCCTGCATGTTTTATTGTGTTTGGCATTATCGCTATACAACTATACAAGTGTTGATAAGGCACTCGGCAAAGCCTGGCTGTTAAGCGCCGGCATTGTGCTTTTGGTAGGTTTTTCGGTGTGTTTAGGCAATGCCATGTTGTAGTGTAAACTGGTTTGCTGTTTAATAAGTACTTTAAACATTTTTGTATGAAATATTTGAAAAAAGTAGCTGGTTATAACCTCTTGGCTATACTGGTGTATTCAATATTAATAAGGGCAGTTAGTGGTGGTGGCGGCCCGGACGACAAAAACCTCGGTATTTTATTATTTTCCGCTATCGCGGTGGGTATACATGTACTTGTGTGCCTTGTAATGTCTGGG
>CAZRDD010000188.1:0-8488 GCA_964598675.1 uncultured Parafilimonas sp. | reverse complement strand
ACTCTGGCGAGGATAATGCGCTTGGTAAAGCCTGGCTGTTAAGTGCCGGTATTGTGCTGGTAGTGGGCTGCTCAGCCTGTTTGGGCAATGCGGCTTTGTAGTTTTAACAACCCTTATAAATATGAATATTTTAAAAAAGCAACCTGCCAAAAAATGCAGTAAACTAACATTGCAACTAATAGTAGTGCTATTAATTGTTACAGGTACAACACCTTCGCGCCTGCAGGCACAACATAAAACCGTTTATAAAATTGCGGCATATGAATATAATTGCAGGGGACAATTAAACATGGAACACCCGCGTTACAAATACGAAATCAGAAACCTGTTCAGGCGGCAGGATACTGGTTGGGTAATTAATAATACCAATACGAGTGCTGTTTATAGCCGTGTGTATAAGGGGTTAGTATTGAACAAAATAAAAGGAAGTTATGCTGTCAATAATGGAACAGGTGATTCGGAAGCATTTATTGACAGTTCTATTTTGTTTCCTGTAAACCCTGTGCTGCTAAAAACCATGTATTTTTCAAAGCCATTTAAAAACAACGATCCTGGCATAGTTAAAAAGGTTGCGTTACTGTCAACCAACCCAACCTACAGGCAACATGTAAAATTATCTTTTTATGTTCCCGGCCCGCAGGAGAAAAAAAGACTGCTTGATACCACCAAAATTTACCTGGGCCAACTGTTTCGTAACAACAGCGCTTGTATTGAAATGTTTCATTCTTTTATTGATACGATAATCAGGTATGCAGTTGCAGAGAAAGATTCCATTGTAATAGATTCGGCAAATTCTTTTGTTGATGGGGCTGGTAATAAATTAATTACTGTGTTGTTTCCTGCACGCACACAATGGAGTTTTGCTTACCCGTTTGACCGTAAGTGCAATAGGGAAGACAATGCTTTCGAGTATTACAGAATATTGTGTTACCTGCAAAACGATGGAAGGTTATTTTTTCTGCGTGATGAGTTGTTTTATCTTGACCACGGAGATTTTGATAATGATGGCAAAGACGAGTTTTTATTCTGGACGAGCAGGTTTAATCATGATGGTTACGTTTTGTATTACGATGACTTTAGGAAAGTGGTTAGCTATTTATGGAGCTATCATTAGCAACATTAACCAACCCCGGCCTTCTTTTTAAATGCAGGAAGTAATACTTTTACGCTTTCTACAGTAATATGAAACAAATTGCCGTTATTTCAATCATCACCATCATACTTGCCGCCTGCTCTGCTAAAAAGCCAAAGCCTGTGGCCGCTGTAAAACCCGATGTGTCGGCATTGTACAGCTGGCAAACAGGGGATGCAGGCCTGCAAACGGCCGTAACACAGGCCCGCAATACTTTGGATAGTTTTACCAACGCCCTGCAAAGCAACAATGCGGCGCTGGGTAATTTTGCGGTTAAAATACGTTTTCCCGGTTTGGGCGGTGCCGAAGATGTTTGGGTAAACAATATAAAAATAACCCCTGCCGGTTTTACGGGCCGCTTAAACAATGCGCCACACCTTACTATAGCTGCTAAATTTGGCAGTCCTATAAAGTTTACAAAGGAAAACATAAGCGACTGGATGTATACCGACAACGGCAAACTGCGTGGCGGCTACACCATAAAACTCGGTTACAGCCGCATGACCGTTAAGGAAAAAGCAAAATTTGATACCGCCTTTGTGTTTAAAATGGAATAGCCGTTTGCTTTTTTGCGTAATTTTTATATTGGGGGTTGATTGTTAAGCCATCACTTGTTGTAATTTACCTGCTAATGTTGCCTTATACCCATTACATACATGAAACTTAAAGAAAAACTGCCCGTTAGCTACCTGCTGTTCACCACGCGCGGGCGTATTGGCAGGGGTACTTACTGGATGGCTTCACTGTTTATTTGGTCAGCCTTTTATGTGCTGTACAATACACTGGAGTATTTTGTATCCCTTTCTGCAACCTTTGCAGTATACCCCCTGCTGTTTTGGGCTTTAACGGCTACGGCCATAAAACGCCTGCACGATAGTAATAAAACGGGCCACTGGCTGTGGATTATTTTAGTGCCGGTGCTGGGGCCGCTGTTACTTATTTACCTGCTGGGCTTTAAAAAGAGCAGCAGCCTGCCCAACCGTTTTGGTACGGTGCCCGGCACTGCGCCCGATTACTTTAAAAACCCTGCGCCGGAAACAATACCGCACCTTAAATCGGGCGAGCGTATTGTAAACGATGTTACACAGCTTAACCCCGTACTGGTGGCAAAGGTTGAAACACCCCAAACTATTGAGGAATTGCAGGAGATTATAAAAAACACCAACGGCCCGTTAAGCATTGGGGGCGGGCGTTTTAGCATGGGGGGCCAAACAGCCAGTACAGGCAGCACACACATTGATATGCGCGGCCTCAACAAAGTGTTGTCTTTCTCGCAAACGGATAAAACCATCAGGGTACAGGCAGGCATACGCTGGTGCGATATTCAGCATTACGTTGATGGCTATAATCTTTCCGTTAAAACCATGCAAACCTATGCCAACTTTACGGTGGGCGGGGCGCTAAGCGTTAACTGCCACGGCCGTTATATAGGCCTGGGGCCGGTTATTTTATCCGTTTTATCCATTGATGTTATTTTGGCCAGCGGCGAAATGGTGCATGCCTCCCGCACGCAGAATGCCCACCTGTTTTTTGCCTGCATAGGGTGTTACAATGCCATTGGGGTAATTGCCTGTGCCGAGCTGCAGCTGGAGGACAATACCGCCGTAAAACGCAGCCAGAAAAAAATGCATGTACAGGCGTACAGGGCTTATTTTTTTGAGCACATTAGGCAAAACAAAGAAGTGGTTTTTCACAATGGCGATTTGTACCCGCCTGAATACCGGCATATAAGGGCCGTAAGCTGGACGAAGACAACCAAAAAGCCAACCGAAAAAACCAGGCTGATGCCGCTGGCTGCATCCTACCCTGTTGAGCGGTATTTTATAAGCAGCTTTAGTAAAAACAATTTTGGCAAATGGCGCAGGGAATATATTATTGACCCCCTGCTGTACCTTTCAAAAAAAATACACTGGCGCAATTACGAGGCAGGGTACGATGTGCTGGAGCTGGAACCCCGGTCGCGCAGAAAAAGCACTTATGTTTTACAGGAGTATTTTGTGCCGGTAGAAAATTTTGAAGCGTTTACAGCACAAATGCGCGAAATATTTACAAGCCACAAGGTTAATGTGCTTAATGTATCTATACGCCACGCAAAGCCCGACGATGGCTCGCTGCTGGCCTGGGCCCGGCAGGAGGTGTTTGCTTTTGTGGTGTATTACAAACAGGCCACCACCGATGTGGAAAAAAACAAAGTAGCCGTTTGGACGAGGGCGCTTATTGATGCGGCCATTGCCGTACAAGGCACCTATTACCTGCCGTACCAGGTGCATGCAACGCAGCAGCAGTTTAATGCCGCTTACCCCGGCACAGCACAGTTGTTTGCACTTAAAGCCACCCTGGACCCTACGTACAAGTTCAGGAATGTGCTTTGGGATACCTATTACAAAACCAATTAAGTTAAAGCTATGGGCGATACTTCTTCAGCCTTTAAAACTGTTTTTGCCAGTACACCGTTAAACGATGGCCTGTATGCTTTTTTACAGGTGGTGTACCATCTTTACCCGGAAGACCAGTTTCACTACCTGCTGGCCATAGCCACAAAAGATAAGGGTACCGACGAGGAAATTTATAAGGAGGCACAAAAAAAACTGCCCGCCATAAAACCGTTTCTTGCGGATATTACCTACTCGTTACCGGCGCTGATAAAACAAAAAAAGGAAATACGGCAGCAAACCCTGCGCCTGCTGGGCGACAGGAAGGTTATAAACGGCTACCTCGAAATAGGGTCAACCGGGCGTTACATAAGCTCGCTTAAAAAGAAAATAAAGGTAAAGGGTGATGTTTTTGTAATGAACGATATAGCCCCCACCAATGCCGTTGCCGATGTTTTTGAAAGAGGTGGCTTAAGCAAGGCTGGCCGGTTTTTACCATTAACTTACCAGCCCATCAGCAGCAGCGATATTGAAGCAGGCAGCCTGGATGTTGTTACCTGCTACATTGGCCTGCACCACTGCCCGCACCATTTGCTAAAGGGTTTCATTCAATCCATACACAGGGTGCTGCGCAAAGGCGGGCTTTTTATTCTGCGCGATCATGATGTTAAAACACCACAGATGCACATATTTGTATCGCTGGTGCACACGGTGTTTAACCTTGGCTTAAACGTGCCCTGGCAGGTAGAGGCAGCGGAGTTTAAATCTCTGCGGCCCATCAGTGAGTGGAGCGAGATAGTTTCTGCCGAAGGGTTCAGCGATACCGGGGAAAGAATTTTGCAGGATAAAGACCCCTCCCTCAATACCCTGCTGTCATTTATAAAACTATAACCATGAAGAGGCTGCGCATACTAACGCTTGTATCTGTTTTACTGGCTGCCTGCATCTTTTTTCTTAAAAAGCGAAACCCAACCACCATTGCAGCAGGGCAGGGGCTGGTATTGCCAAAAGCATGGCTTGTAGCCAACGTGCACCCGGTAACGCCTTTAAAAGGTGTGCGCCCCGCCGACCAGACTTTTTTAACCTACCCGGAGTGGTACCTGGTGTTTAGCCCGGAGGAGCAGGCGCATTATTACACAACGCATACGGCCACCAGCTTCCCCTTTATGGCGCATACGGCACAAATATGGCAGGGCTATAAAATTGTGTACAGCCAGATAAAAGATAACTTTCCCTATAACGGCGGCTACCATTTTATGATATGGGTAATTGGCTCCAGCGCCTCGGTGGAGTATTCCATAAAAGCATGGTACGAAACCGTGATAGGCAGGGTTACCGATACCCACGACGTACTTACTGATGAAGACAGGTTTAATGCTAAGTTTACCCAGGATTATGTTGATTTTATAAAAGATAACCCCTGGTATGCGTTTGATTTTAAGAGCAGGCTTGCCACACTATGGGGTTCCACGCCGCTTTTTGGCAATCATTTTTTGCGGAAGGTGGAGCGCAGGTATATACTAACATCGGAGCTGCTGGTGAAGGCGGTGTACGGCAAACTGATTGGCCTGGGTACCCAAACCGTGTACGATGAGGCATTGCCTGTAACGGCCGTGCTTGTAGATTCACTGCCAGCAAATACAAACGTGCCGGTTATGGTAAAGCGTTTTGCAGATTCATCTGTACTGGTTAACCTGCCGCGGTACGATAAGTTTAATGCTGCGGTAAACGCGCTGGCTAAAAGCGGTGCCCGTTTCAGGGAGGTGGCGGGCAATAACTCGGCCATTTTGTTAACCGTGCTGGTGCCTGCTGGCACCAACCCCGCCTTTGGCAATGCACAGGTAGTATTTACCCAGCCGGTAGCATCCAGCCCGGCTACCAAGCGCGTGGCCATAGCCACACCGGTGGCCAACCTGCACACTCTTTTGCTGGAGCTTGATAAAGCAGGCATGCCTATAGAACATGTGTTTGATTATTAAAAAAGGGATTTGCCTTTACACCGGGTAAAAGCAAATCCCTTCTTCATAAACCACTATTTTAAAATTATCCTGCTCCTTTTGGGGCTACAATTGCTTATCTCCCCCTAATAACTTAACCATCCCTCAGGTACATCCATTAATGGCCCGTTGCCTACGCTGTACTTTAGTTGCAGGGTAAAGCCGCCGCCGCCTTCAATAAAATCGAGCTTTAAAGCGTGTTTGCCTTTTGCCAGGGCTACCTGCCCCGATTTTTGTATGGCCGAATGTAACCCATCGTTATTAACGGTTTCCTTACCGGCAATGGTTAACACACCGCCATCATCGCAGGTAAGGTAAAAGGAGTAGATGCCCGTTTGCGGTACGTTTATATAACCGGTGTAGCGCAGGGCAAAGCTTGGGGCGTTAACACTGGCCGGTACAACAAAATTATGGGCAATAAAAGCACTGTCTGCCTTTGCACCTGCAAGGGCTGCCGTGTTTTTAAAAAACGCTTTGTAATAGCTGCATTGCAACCCGGGCTGGGTGGTTGCGGTGGCAACCGGTGCGTGGTAAGCCTCTTTGGTGTAATGCAGCGTATAAATATCGCCCCTTAGGCCTGTGGCGGTAAAGGCGGCCAGTTTTATATTGGCGTTGCTGGTGATAAGTAAGGGTGCTTTTAGCTGTGTAGATTTTGTGGTGGGTATATTGCCATCGGTGGTGTAATGCAGGGCCAGGCCAGGTATGGGGCTGTTAACTGTAAGGGTAGCCTTATCAGTAAAAACGTTTTCTTCCACAAGGCCGGTAATATCGGGCAGCCGGTAGTGTACGTGCAGGGCATCTAACCGTTTGTACTGGCCGTTAAGGCGCAAAAGGTAGGCTGCATACTCATCCCTGCTGGTCCAAAGCCTTTCGGCAAGGGCAGTCATGCGGGGCATGTACATAAATTCAGCGCGGTTTTCGCTGGGTATACGCTCCGTCCAGGTGTTTGCCTGTGCGCCAATAATGTTTTTGCCTTCCTGCTCGGTAAGGCCTTTGGGCACCACGGCGAAATGATAAATATTGTCAATGGAGTGTACATCAGGCGCATTATCAAAATACAGCGGGTTACCGGGTGTCATAATAACATGGTTGCCCAGTTTTGCCGCCGTTACCGGGGCCGAAGGCACCCAGCTGCGCCAGTACATAACATTGGCGGTGGGGCTAACACCACCTTCCAGTATCTCATCCCAGCCAATCAGCTTTTTGCCTTTGCTGTTAAAAAACTTCTCCATCCTTTTTACAAAGTAGCTCTGCAGTTCGTTCACATCTTTAAGGCCCTCCTGCTGCATAAGCTGTTTGCAGGCTTCCGTTTGCGCCCAGCTCGATTTTTCTACCTCATCCGCCCCCAGGTGTATATACTCACCCGGAAACAAATCAATAATCTCGCTAAAAACATTTTCTGCAAATTCAAAAGTAGTCTCCTTGCAGGGGCAAACAGGCGTGGTAAACAAAGGCCCCCACTGGCTGCCGCCCAGGCAGCTAAGGTAGGGGTAGGCATTTATAGCCGCCATCATGTGGCCGGGCATATCAATTTCGGGTACAATGTCAATATGTTTGGTGGCGGCGTACTGTACAAGCTCCTTTATGTCCTGCTGGGTATAAAAACCGCCGTACAGTGTTTTACCGTCTTTGTTGATGATGTGCTGAGTATCAATCGCCATATCGGGGTTGCTGGTGGCCGCCTGCATGCACAGGGTATCCTGGTTGTTAAAGGTGCGCCAGGCACCAAGCTGGGTAAGCAGGGGGTATTTTTTTATTTCAATGCGCCAGCCCTGGTCATCTGTAAGGTGCAGGTGCAGTTTGTTCATTTTATACAGCGCCATAATATCCATGAACTTATGCAGGTAAGCTATGGAGAAAAAATGCCGGGAAACATCCAGGTGCATGCCCCGCCAGGCGTAGGCCGGTTGGTCTTTTATGGTAACGGCAGGCACGTTTAGTATGGCCGCGGTGGGGTGTGCCCCCTCAATACCCGCGGGCAACAGTTGTCTGATGGTTTCCACTGCGCGAAAAGCGCCCGCAGGCTGTTGCGCTGCAATGGTTATTTGCTGCGGGGTAACGGTTAATGTATAGCCTTCCGGCTCAGTAATGGTTTTATCCAGCTTTATGGTAATGGTGTTGCTGCCCTTGCCGGTTTGCAGGCGGCTGCCCAGGGCATTTTGCACCAGCAGTTGCAATTGCTCGGCCTCGTTGGTAAAAGGGGCATCGTACGCAAGCGCTGTTTTAGCGGTAATTACAAAATTACCGGCCGCTGGTGTAAGGTTTATGGGCCAGGGTATAAGCGGGTACCTGGCGGTTAATGCCGTTTTTTGGGCAAAGCTGTTTTGTAACAGTAACAGTAGTATGGCGGTAAGGCAATAACGTTGTAAAAATTTCATGCTGGTGGTTGTTTATTGGCAGCCTGTGCAGCCGCACGGGCGAAGATATTTAAGCCATTGTACAACAGGGCATTGTTTTACAGCCGTGATAATATATTACTGTAACATGTTAAGATGGGCATAATGGGGCGGGCGGGGAGGGGCGTGACATTTCGTGTAACAGCTTTTTGTGTTAGCATGCAGCATCCATAACCACACAGGCCTTCCTGGTATTTGAGGCCACTGTGTACCGGAGTGATTTTTTGGCCGAAATATTTGTGCCGCACCGTTTTTCATTACCCTTGCACCTGCCTGTTTGCTTACCTTAGCAAAACAATATGCAGGCACCGCAGCGTTATATAGCCCATTTTGACCTGGACAGCTTTTTTGTAAGCGTGGAGGTAATCAACAATCCATCCCTTAAGGATAAACCCGTTGTTGTGGGTGGCAGCCGCGAGCGTGGGGTGGTGGCAGCGTGCAGCTATGCCGCCCGTAAATTTGGCATCCACTCGGCCATGCCCATGAAGCAGGCCATGCAGCTTTGCCCGCATGCCATACTGGTACGTGGCACCAGGGGGGAGTACAGCCGTTTTTCCCGCTGGGTTACCGATATTATTTCCGCCAAAGCTC
>CAZRDD010000187.1:0-9114 GCA_964598675.1 uncultured Parafilimonas sp. | reverse complement strand
ATCGTCAATGGCAGGGTAAATAAGATAGAGTATACCATAACCCAAAAAGATAACAGCCTCAACTGTTAAACCCACTTTAAGCATTAAGTCAGCATATTCAGTATGCAATATTTTTTGAAGTGCACCATATATTACCACCGCGGCGGCTATAGATACCAATACATCGAACCATTTACTAACTTTAGGAGGAATTGCGGCTGCCATAGTTATTTAGTTTTGTTATGCAAATACAATACAAATTGTATGCACATTCTTTAATACAAAGAATATTTAATAATTAATTGATGATACGTTTAAAACAGTAATGTTATCTGGCTTTTAACTGTGCGGGCAGGTCAATTACGCACCTGAACCCTATATAAGATTTAGCTGTATCCTGGTATTCGTACTGGCGTGTACCTGTTTGCAGAAAATAACCTACATCTTTCCAGCTACCGCCGCGTACTACTTTACGCTTCATGCGGGGAGGGTCGCTGTCAAGTGCGTTATAACGTACATCAGGGTTCATATCATGCTGAAAGTTATACGCGCCTTCGTAAAAGTATGAAGATGTCCACTCAGAAACATTACCAGCCATGTTGTACAAACCAAAATCGTTAGGCCAGTAAGCATCGGCACGTACGGTATAAAAACCGCCGTCTTCTGCGTAGTTACCCCTGCCTGGTTTAAAGTTGGCGAGCAGGCAACCTTTTTTGTTTCTTAAGTAATAGTTACCCCAGGGGTACATTGATTGTGTGCGGCCACCGCGTGCAGCATATTCCCACTCAGCTTCTGTAGGCAGGCGAAAATCGCTTTCCACTGCTTTCTTAGTCCTTTCAAGGTAGCTGTTTAAGTAGTGGCTTCTCCATGCACAAAAAGCAATCGCCTGTTTCCAGGTAACACCAACAACAGGGTAGTTACCAAAGGAAGGGTGTGCAAAATATCTTTTAGACATTGGCTCGTTGTAGGAGTATGAGAAGTCTCTCATCCAAACAAGCGTATCGGGGTAAACGGCTTGCGGGTAACGGAAGATAAAGTCCTTGCGGGGCCTGTTGGCATTCTCGCGTTTGGCGGCTTCCTTCATGTCAAAACCCTGTACATCGTACACAATTTTGGTGGGGTCTAAACCTATCCTGTTATACAACCTGTTATCCGGGGCTAATACAAGGGTATTAAGCTTTTCCAGTGTTGAACGGTTTGAATAATTAATGGTGTAGGCTTTGTTCCAATCAATAGCAGTGTCGCCGTCAGGACTAGTTTTCATGAATCCTAACTGAACAGCAGCCAGCGAATCCCTAACCCAGTTTACAAACTGGCGGTACTCGTTGTTGGTTATCTCAGTAGCATCCATCCAGAAACCACTGATAGAAACCTGTTTGTTACGGGCAGTAAAATTGTAATTGATATCCTCATCACTGGGGCCCATGTGAAAGGTACCTGGCGAAACGTAAACCATGCCTATCGGCCTGCCCATGCTGCCCCTTGAAGAAGGAGAAACACCAACAAGCTGTCCGTTGTTAGGCACACCTTTAACTTTGCCTTTTAAACAACCAACCCACGAAAAAGCAAGTATGGCCAGTGCTGAAATTGTTAAGAATTGGCTTTTCATTCTCTGTTTAGTATTAATAAATAGGGTATTGAGCAAATGTAATTAAATAATTGGTAAAACAATAAATACACCGCTTAACTACTAAATTCTAATTCATAATTAAATGAATTTTAATCGTATATCTTCAATAAACGGTGTTTTTGTGTTTATAGTATATAATATTAACTAATTTTTTAAAAATTGTTTTCAGGGGTTGATTTTCAACAACAAAATGGCCTCCTCAACACGCGTAACAGGCTGCTGGCAGGCATAGTTTTTACAAACATATATCAGTGTTTTGCCATCACCGGCGGCCTTACCTGTTAACAGCGGATATTCGTCTGCAGCACCAGGCGATGCCTGTACTATGCAGTTGGGTATAAATTTGCGGTTTAACCCAGTTAATACAGCCTCAAAACCCGGGCCAATAACAACAATTTCGTTTAACCCTTGTGTTATGTTTTGCAACGCTGTTGCCCAGCAGCCAAAGGAAACAGGGTATTTTACAGCCGCCTGCCCAATGGAGGCAACCATAGCTTCGGCGCGGCTGCGCCACGAAGCTTCATCAAAAACAACTGACAGGTAATACAGGTTATGCGCCATAAGTGCATTGCCCGATGGGGTTGCACCATCGTACACTTCTTTTTTACGTACTACAATATTTTGCTGCCCCGCAGGGGTAAAATAAAAAAACACCCCATCTTCGTCGGAAAAAGTATCAATAACTTCTGTTGTAAGCGCTTTTGCTTTGTTAAGATAAACAGCTTTACCTGTTACCTGCTGCAATTGTATATAAGCCTGTATAAGCGCCGCGCAATCATCTAAAAAGGCGGGATACTTGGCGGTCCCATTTTTATACGTATGCAGCCAGCCCTGTTTACTGCATGCGCTCTCCAAACTGCTTATACAGTCCTCTGCCATTTGTAAGTACTCTAAACTACCAAGCGCACTATACGCTTTGCAACAGGCCGTTATCATCATCGCATTCCAGCCGGTGAGTATTTTATCATCCAGGCCGGGGCGCACCCTGCTGGCCCTGACAGCCAGTAATTTTTCGCGGCTCTGGTGTAAAACGGCTTCGGCATCCGTTTCGTCCACACCCAAGGCAGCCAATACCTGCTGCATTGGCTGTTTAAGCCAGATGATATTACTATGCTCCCAGTTACCTGTGGCTGTTATATTATATACTTCGCAAAACAAACGGGCATCATCACCCAGTATGGCTTCAATCTCAGCCTTCGTCCATACATAAAACTTCCCTTCCACACCCTCGCTGTCTGCATCAAGCGCACTGTAAAAAAGTTTTTCGGGGGATAGCATTTCCCGTTGCATAAACGCCATTGTTTGGCGTATAACGGCGGCGTATACCGGGTTGCCGGTAACCTGGTAAGCCTCGCTTATAACTGTTACCAGCAGGGCATTATCGTACAGCATTTTTTCAAAATGCGGTGCAAACCATTCATTATCGGTACTGTACCGGGCAAAACCACCACCAATATGGTCGTAAATACCGCCTTGTATCATTCTGTCAATACTCAGCAATGCCTGGTTTAGCGCAGCCTGGCTGCCGGTAAAATAGTAATGCCGAAGCAAGTATTGTATGGAGAATGTTTGCGGAAATTTTGGTGCCCGCCCAAAACCGCCCCAGGTTTTATCGGCATTTTGTAAAATATTACTGGCAGCAGCCTCCAGGCTTTCGTTGTTAAAGGGGCTTGTGTACCCCTGCTCCCCCGGCTTTGACATACCAAAATGATTGGCGTTGGCCAGTTGCTCAGTAAGCTTATCGGCGTGCGCCAGCACATCGTCCTTTTTATTTTGGTAAGCATCGTTTACGGCATGCAGCACCTCGGTCCAACTGGCACGGTTATGCACCCGTTTGGGCGGGTAATACGTACCACCGTAAAAGGGTTTTGCCGCCGGCGTTAAAAAAACGTTGAGCGGCCAGCCGCCGCTGCCGGTCATGTTTTGTACGGCATCCATATAAATGTGGTCCAGGTCGGGCCGCTCCTCCCTGTCAATCTTTATGTTAATAAAGTATTCATTCATAAGGGCTGCGGTGTACTCATCCTCAAAACTTTCGCGCTCCATTACATGGCACCAGTGGCAGGCGGAGTACCCTATGCTTACCAGTATAGGCTTATCCAGTTGCTGCGCAAGCTGTAATGCCTCCTCCCCCCAGGGGTACCAGTTTACAGGGTTATGCGCATGCTGTAATAAATAAGGGCTTGTTTCGTGTATAAGCTTATTCATATAATAAAATAATTATGGTGGGGAGCTTTTTTTGCCGGATGTTGATTTTACAAAAATAGTGGCAATATTGTTGAAATACCTGTTATTAAACTACCAATGTGTAGAGGCGATTTTTGAACCACTCCCGCTAAGCCAGTTTTACCCAAAAAAAATCCCGCCTTTGCGGGGCGGGATTACACTATTTAAATGCAATTGCAATTATTTTTTTGCCACTAAAACACTGGCCAGGTACCTGTCTAACGCGGCAACCATGCTTGGTGCCTGCGGAACAGGTGCTTTAATTTCAATTTGAAGGCCCGCCTCTTCCACCGCTTTAGCAGTATTGCTGCCAAAAGCGCCTATAGAGGTACCGTTTGGCGCAAAAGATGGATAATTATCAAACAGGCTTTTTACGCCGCTGGGGGTAAAAAAGCAAATAACATCAAAGGAGTTGCTTTCCATCACTACCTTAATATCGTTGCTTACGCTGCGGTACATAAAGGCAAGCTGAAAACCACAGTTGTTATTTTTAAGCCAGTTTACTATGTCGTTATCCTGCTGGTTTTCGCTGCACACATACAAAAAGCGCTCGTTTTCCTTATGCTTGTTTATTACATCAAACATACTTTTATTGCTGCCATCGGCACCATAAAATACCTTACGCTTACGGTAGAGGATGAATTTTTGCAGGTATAAAGCAACCGCTTCGGTAATGCAGAAATACTTGGTATCCTGGCTGATGGTAATTTTCATTTCTTCGCACATCCTGAAGAAATGGTCTATCGCATTGCGGCTGGTGAAAATAACCGCAGAAAAACTGGATATATCAATTTTTTGCTTGCGAAACTCCCGCGCAGGTATTGCTTCCAGCCTTATAAAAGGATGAAACACAAGTTCAACACTGTACTTCCGGGCCAACTCGAAATATGGCGACTTTTCGCTTTCGGGCCGGGGTTGGGTAATCAGAATACTCCGTGATTCCTTTTCAACAATACCAGGAGATTTTTTTGCCCCATTATTTATCATGCTGTTCTGCTAAAAAGAATTAAAATGAAATTATTTACTGTGTACTTGTGTGAATAATACCTTGTATATAACAAGCAAGGGCATTAGTTCAACGGCGCAAAGATAGATAAAAAAATGCAAAGCGCTAACCTTTAGGTTTTTCCTTATTACAGTTAGCGAAAGTGCATAGCGGTAAACCAGTAAAAAAAACACCACACTTGCCGCAATGGTAAATAAAACCGTATTTACATCGCCCGTGTAAAACGATATTAATGCCAGCAGGGGTAAAATAACCAGCCCAATTACGCGGTTTATTAAAAAAATGATGAAACTGTAGGTTGATGTAGCCTCCTTTACATTAAATACCCAGCCCGCAAATACAATAATGGCATATTTAAACAGGTACACCACCCCTAAAATACCGGCACTGTACAAGGTTAACAGCCAAACCGGCCCTTTTATATACCCCATTTTTAACCCGTAAAGGGTTATAAGCATACCACCGGCTATAAAAAACAAGATGTTAAATAAAAAACCCGGCACATACCCCTGTACAATTTGTTCGGGTGTTTGTTTTTGCCGCCTTGATGTTTGTATAAACAGCCGGAATATATCCTGAAAATATTTGGGATAAGCTGCTTTTACCACTGCTGCAAAGCAAACCAACCCTGCCAGTATGTAAAACAACTGCTCCTTGCCCTCCGGGTTTCGCCATTGCCCTTCATTAACAGGCAACTGTTTGCCTGCTTCGGCATGAGGGAATGTTAGCAGTTTGGCAAAAACAGTATCATCCTCCCACCGCAGGGGTTTGGCTGGCGGCGGCGGCAAAGCTGCCTGCAGGCTGTCTTTAACCTTTGCAGTAACCGAATCTGCCGCGTTTATGCTGGTGCTGTCTGCGCCAGCCACCGGCTTAAGCGGTACCGGGTGCAGGGTATCCTTATGCAAACGCCTGGCGGCAGCTGCGCTATCCGGCTTTTTTGCACGCCCAGCTGCGGAATCGGCCTGCGCCGGGCATTGAATACTGATACACAAAAAAAATACAGGTAATAGTTTTTTCAAAAGCTGCTTTTGTAATTGCAGCAAAAATATTCAAGTACGGCCTATAAATGCCGGGTTAATTAAAAATAGTTTACTAACCGGTGCGGCCGCTATTGTATTCCGGTTTCGGCGGCAGCAACAATTTTTTTATTGGCCCCCTCCAGGTAAGCTATTACATGGCACTCAGCAGCCGTTAACCCCTCAGGTATTTGCAGGCTTACTTTACCGGGCACATTGCCAGCGTTAAGGCTTTTAAAAACACGCACCACATTTACATGGTTTAAAACACTGCCTGCATTTTCGCCCCGCCGCACATTGCTGCGTGCATGCAACTGCACCAGCGCAATATTAAGCACGGTGCCATTACCCTCCTTGGCGGTATAACTTATGCTTATGGCATTATTACCGGTTGCCGTAGCGGCAACCTGCAGGCTGGCTGGGGCGGGCTTGTTAAGCGCTTCATTTACAACGGTGTTCAGCCTACGGCTGTCGCTCCCCGTAAACTGTTCTGTACCATTTACCACCGCCTGCGGTGTATAAACACTGTTTAGGCCAAAAACGCTGCCATACGCCTGTTGCCGGGCGCTATAGGCTGCATCGCTGTAAACATCTTTCCAGCCAAGGCTGTTCCAGTAATCTACATGAAACCCCAATACATACACATTCGGCTTTTTCTCCTCCAGCAAACGGGCCAATGCCTCATCTGCAGGCGGACAACTGGAGCACCCTTCCGAGGTAAAAAGCTCTACCACGGCAAGCCCTGTATTGTTGTTACCTGTAACGGGCAATATATCCCCCTTACTAATATTATTTGCGTTATCACCACCGGTTAAAACAAAGGCTGCTACCGCCAAAAGCCTGATTAATACATTTTGCATGGCATAAAGTTGTGTGGTGTTATAAACGCAGCAGTGGTGCAAGGCTTACAGACTACAAAAAAATTATATACACAACCGTTTTTGTATGAGGCAACAAGTAGAATTATCAGCCTAATTAGTTGTTTTCTAAACAATTAAAGGTAAAATATGTAAAAAAGGAGATTATTTTTTTCAGAATTTTTTTTTAAAACCATAGTTCCGCCAAACAATTAAACATACATTTGTGCTGGTTTTTCATAGGATATTGGATTTTAAAACGGGGTGGGATTTTAATCCGGGCCCCATTTTATTTTTTAAGATGTTCCCACACCAAAACGGCCTTTGCCTTGCCTATTAACGCTTCCAGTTCCTCAAGTGTTTTGGTGCGTATGTTTTTAACCGATTTAAACTCCTGCAACAAAAGCGTGGCTGTGTTTTTACCAATCCCTTTTATAGCTTCCAGTTCGTTTACAAAAGTGCCTTTGGAGCGCTTGTTACGGTGAAAAGTAATACCAAAACGGTGTACCTCGTCCCTTATCCTTCGTACCAGTTTTAGCGAGTCGCTCTCCCAGGCAAGCTTCAGCGAGTTTGTATCACCCGGAAAAAACAATTCCTCCTCATTTTTGGCCAGGCCCACCAGCGTCATCTTCCCTATAAGGTTAAGTGCCTGTATGCTTTCCATAGCGGCACCAAGCTGGCCTTTTCCACCATCAATAATAACCAGTTGCGGCAACGGTTCGTTTTCGTCCACCAGCCGTTTATAACGGCGGTATACCACCTCCTTCATGGTGGCAAAATCATTAATACCCTCCACCGTTTTTACATTAAAGTGGCGGTAGTCTTTTTTTGAGGGCAGGCCATCCTTAAAGCAAACCATGGCCGATACAGGGTAACTGCCCTGAAAGTTGGAGTTATCAAAACACTCAATATGCAGGGGCAGGTCTGGCAATTGAAGGTCTGCCTGCAGGCGGTACAGCACATTTTTCTTCTCCATGTCACTTTTGCCTTCCAGTTGCAGTATCTTCTTCTTGCGTATATCTTCTTTAAAATAATTCACGTTTTTCTCCGACAGTTCCAGCAGCTTTTTCTTATCACCCCCTTTGGGTACCGTTACCGTTACACGTTCATCAGGATATTCAATCGGAAAGGGCACAACTATCTCCGCCGAGCCACCCGTTAACGGGTTAAAAGTTTCGCGCAGGCTGGCCACAGCAAAGGCAAGTACCTCTTCATCGGTTTCCTCCAGGCGGGGCTGCAACTCCACCGTATGCGTTTGCACTATGGTGCCGTTTTGTACCATCAGGTAGTTTACGTAAGCCACCTCACCATCTTTTAAAATAGAAAACACATCCAGGCTGCCTAAATGGTTGCTCATAATAACGGAACGGGCCTGGTAGGTTTCCAGGTGGTCCAGCTTCTTCTTTACCATTTCCGCCTTTTCAAACTGCAGGTTTACGGCGTAATCGGCCATTTGTTTTTTGTACCCCTGAATAATAGCCCCCAGGTTGCCTTTTAACATTTGCCTTACCATTTGCAGACCTTCGGCGTAATCGGCCTCTGTTTGCAGCCCTTCGCAGGGCCCCTTGCAGTTGCCTAAGTGGTACTCCAGGCAAACCTTAAACTTGCCCTTTGCAATATTGCCTGTTGAAAGCGGCAGCTTGCAGGTGCGCAATGGCACATACTGCCGTATAAAACTTATCAGCTCCCTAACCCTGCCTGCCGAGGTAAATGGCCCCAGGTATTCGCTGCCATCGTTTATTTTTTTGCGGGTTAGAAAAATACGGGGGAAAGGCTCTTTTTTGATGATGATATAAGGATACGTTTTATCATCCTTTAAATTGATGTTATAGCGAGGCTGAAACTGCTTTATTAGGGAGTTTTCCAGCAGAAAAGCGTCCTGCTCGGAGCCTACTATGGTAAACTCAATACGGCTGATGCGCTGCACCAGCTCGTGCGTTTTGTAGCTGGTAAACGTTTTATTAAAATAGGAGCTTACCCTTTTGCGCAGGCTTTTGGCTTTGCCCACATATATAAGCACGCCCCCTTTATCAAAATATTTGTATATACCGGCTTCCTGCGGTATGGTATGCGCTATGTTCTGAAATTCAACCTGCGTCATAATAAAGCATAAAATTAGGGCCTGTAAAGCCAAACAACCGTATTCTGCTGCAAATTGGTATTGCTGCCATTTTCAGTAATCCGGTTAATGTAAAAACTGTTGTCGTTTTTCCAGCCCATTTTCTCGGTAACGGGCAGGGTGCCGGTGTTATCGCCCCTGGTAATAAAAACCCTTTTTACATGGTTATCGGCAGTATCCAGTAAAATATCAACGCTTTGCAATGGCAGGCTGTTGTTTAAAGACGTATAATTGAACGTGTAGCTGCCGGTTGTTTCATCCATAAACACATTTTCGTGGTA
>CAZRDD010000186.1:0-9130 GCA_964598675.1 uncultured Parafilimonas sp. | reverse complement strand
GTTAGCCAGGCAGCCAGCGGCGGCACAATCAGCCAGGAGAAAATGCCCCCCACTATCCAAAAGCTCTCCCAATGCCAGCCTTTTACCTTTTTGTAAGGCATGTAAAAACTGCCGGAAGCGAAACCGCCTATAAAATGAAAGATGATACCAAAAATAATACCCATTGTAGTTGTTTATTATACCAGTAGCGGATAGCCCGGCAGCCTGGATGAAAATAAAATTTGATTACTCCTTCCTCGCCTTTCATGGCCACTTGCCTTTTACTGCTACTCTGCGTTTGATGCAAGCCTTAAAAGTTTACATCTTAAGCGCTTGAAGCTTTCCTCTCCCTTATTTCTTCACCTCAAAATGATATTTACCCGAGCCTGCTTTAATTTCTACATAACCTTCGCTGTTGCCCGCTACAGTAATATCCTTTATGGCGGATAGTGCTGCACCATTTTCAGTAACTGCATCCGCCGATGTGGCTGGTACAAAAATGCTGGCGGTGGTGTTGGCCGGTATCTCCACATCCAGCGTAAAAGTTCCGTTCTCTGTTTTCCAGCCGCTGCTTAATTCGCCGTAATAGGTTTGCAGGCTGGCGGAGGCATTGGTTAAGCCTTCACCTGTGTGCGGCATTACTTTTATGTGCTTATAGCCTGGCCCATCCGTATAGGTATCAAGCCCTACAACAGTTCTATACATCCAGTCGCCGATAGCGCCATAGGAGTAGTGGTTAAATGAGTTCATGCCCGGTGTTTGAAAAGTGCTGTCCTCCTTTATGCCATCCCAGCGCTCCCAAATGGTGGTGGCCCCCATTTTAACGGGGTACAGCCACGATGGATAATCTTCCTGCAACAGTAACTTATAACCTATATCGGTATAGCCAAAGCGAGATAAAACATGGCATAAATAAGGTGTACCCAAAAAGCCGGTGGTAAGGTGGTCGCCGTAGCTTTTTACGTTTTCAGCCAGCCTTGCAGCGGCTTGCGCGCGCAGGTTTTCAGGGAACATATCAAAATTAAGGGCCAGTACATAGGCTGTTTGTGTACCGGAAACAAGCCCGCCATTGGGTGTTGCGTATTCGTTTAAAAATGCCGATTTTATTTTTTGAAGCAACTGGCTGTAAGCATTTACATCGTCCGTTTTACCCAGCACGATGGCGGCGTTTATTAACAGCTGGGTTGAATGCGCATAAAAGCACTGTGCAATAAGATACTTATTGGTAACAGCAGCCCTGCCATCGTTATCATCTTCGGGGCGGTAAAACAACCAGTCGCCAAAATGGAACCCGGTATTCCAAAGGTCGTTTTTGCTGTTCTTTTGCATGTAATCCACCCATGCCTTCATGCTGGTATATTGGTTTTCCAATATCCTTTTATCGCCATACGCCAGGTACATGTTCCAGGGTACAATGGTTGCCACATCAGCCCAGCCGGTACTGCCCACCGCGCCTGCGCCAAGTACATTGGGTACCACAAAAGGTACGGCACCTTTCTCGTTCTGGTCGGCAGCCACATCCTTTAACCATTTGGCAAAAAAGTTGTTTACGTTCATATTAAACGTTGCCGTGCGGCTAAACACCTGCGCATCGCCCGTCCAGCCAAGGCGTTCATCCCTTTGCGGACAATCAGTAGGCACATCTAAAAAGTTACCCCTCTGCCCCCATTGAATGTTATGCTGTAATTGGTTAACCAAAGCGCTTGATGAGGTAAAGCTGCCCGTTGGTTTCATGTCAGAATATAAAGCTACTGCAGTAAAATTGTCTGCGTTAAGCTCGCCGGGGTAACCTGCAATCCTCACATACCTAAAGCCATGAAAAGTAAAATGCGGCTCAAATGTTTCTTCACCACCACCTTTTAAAATAAATTCATCTTCCGATTTTGCTGCACGCAGGTTGGTGGTGTAAAAGTTACCGGCTTTATCCAGCACCTCGGCATGCCAGAGTTTTATGGTATCACCAGCCTTGCCTTTAACTTTAAGTACCACCCAGCCAACAAGGTTCTGGCCAAAATCAATCACCTGCTCACCAAGCGGTGTTTTAAAAATATGGATTGGCTTAAATGTTTCATGTTTTCTAACCGGCTCGTTATAAGTGGCCACCAGGTTACTGTAACCAAAATCATTCACGGTTACACTGCCCCAGTTGCTGTCGTCGTAGCCTGCGGTGGCAAAACCTGTTTTATCCAAACGGGCGTCGATGGTTTCGCCGTCATACAACTCAGAGGTACGTATGGCCCCGGTAGAGGCTTTCCAGCTGCCATCGGTAATCACTGTTTCCTCGCTGCCATCAGTATAAATTATATTAACCTGCATAAGCAGGGCAAGCTTTTTACCGTAAAAATTGTTTTGCCCGGCAAAGCCTATAAATCCCCGGTACCAGCCACTGCCCAGCGCAACGCCTATTGCATTTGCACCTGTTTTAAGCAGCTTAGTAACATCGTACACCTGGTATTGCAGGCGGGTTTTATAGCTCGTCCATCCCGGTGTTAAAAAAGCATCGCCCACTTTGGTGCCGTTTATATGCGCCTCGTACAACCCATGCGAGGTAACGTATGCGGTGGCTGTTTTTATTTGCTTGCCAGCAGTAAACTGCTTGCGCAACAACGGGCTTGGCTGCTGCAAAGTATCCTTTTCGGGGGCTTCAATCCATTTAGCCTTCCAGTCTGATGCCTGTAGAAATGCTGTTTGCCACCAGGCAACATCACTCCAGGTGGAAGGTTTGCCCTCACCATCCCAAATGCGTACCTGCCAGTAATACTTTTTATTAGACTGAAGGGCAGTGCCTGTATACGTTACATGCACCGAAGAATCAGACAAAACCTTACCTGTACCCCAAACAATATTTTTACCTTTTACCAAACCTGTAGTATTTACGCCAACCCGAATTTCGTACGCAGATTGCCTGATGCCGCGTTTATCACCAGCCAGTTGCCAGCTAAACCGGGGGCTTGCAACATCTATACCAAACGGGTTTTGTAAATTCTCAGTTAACAGGTTTTGTACTTTTACCTGCGCAGAAACGGCGAAACAAACAGTGTATAAAAACAATAAAAAAAGGCCTGATTTCTTCATGACAAGTTTTTATGAAACAATGGTAAAACAAGCAATAATGGTTTAAAAGTAAACAGTAGTTTCTGCCAAACCATCATGCACCATCCTGAGCAGGTATACATTATAGCTAGAGGGGATAGACAACAACAAGATTTTGATTTGCAAAAGAATAAGAAAATGCAATAGGTTTGCGTTGCCAGTTAAACCATTGCGGCCAGGCATTATAAATACCCCCATTATATGGCTTCTGAGAACTTGTATACATTAATCAGCATTGATGACCAGTCCATCACGCCCAAATATGTACAGTTAACCAATTCTATACTGAAAGCTATTGAAAGCGGCAAGATACAGAAGGACTATTTACTGCCCTCTATTAACGACCTGAGCTACGAGCTGGAAATATCCCGCGACACTGCCGAAAGGGCTTACAGGCACCTTAAAAAGCTGGGGGTAATTGGCTCAGTACCCGGCAAGGGGTATTTTGTAACACAAACAGAGTTTAAACAGCCTGTGAAGGTGTTTTTACTGTTTAATAAGTTGAGCACCCACAAAAAAATATTATACGATGCTTTTGTAAAAGCCCTGGGCGAAAATGCCGCCGTAGACTTTTACATATACAATAACGACTTCTCTCTTTTTAAAAAACTGCTGCTAAACCGCAAAGATGATTATACGCATTATGTGATTATACCCCACTTTTTGGAAGGTGCCGAAAACGCCGCCGATATTATTAACACCATACCCAAAAACAAGCTTATAATGCTGGATAAGCTTATTGGCGGTGTTACAGGCAGCTATGGCGCTGTGTATGAAAATTTTGAAAAGGATATTTACGATGCGCTAAAGCAGGCGCTGGAAAAACTGAGCAAATACCATACAATCAAAATTGTTTTTCCTGAATACACCTACCACCCCCACGAAATTATTGAGGGCTTTAAAATGTTTTGTAACCAGTATGCTTTTAATTATGCAGTGGTACATAATATGGATAAAGAGCTAATAGAAGATGGTACCGTTTATATTAGCTTGATGGAGAACGACTTAGTAATTTTAATTGAAAAAATACTTGCAGCGGGTTTAAGGGTTGGGAAACAGGTAGGGGTGATTAGTTACAATGAAACACCCTTAAAAAAAATCATCCTGAAAGGCATTACCACCATATCTACCGATTTTCAGTTAATGGGTGAAAAAACAGCGCAACTGGTGCTTCAGCATTCTTCAGAACATGTTGAAATACCTTTCTACCTCACCCTGCGGGAGTCGCTTTAAAAGAGTACACACCGCCCGGGGCTTAGTTACCTTCGGGTGCACCACCGCCATTATCGCCATTTTCACCGCGGTCTTTTTTAAACTCCAGCTTACCAAACTTCCAGGTAAAGTTAATACCGATAGAACGGAAAGGTACCTTTCTTACACTTGTACTGGCAAAATTGTTGCCAAATACCTCAACACGCTGGCTTACATACTCATTAAAAGGGTTGTTTGCCATTAATGCAAGGCTCCCCTTCTTGTTCCAGAATTGCTTGCGCAAAGCAATGCTGTACGACGTAAATGAAGGATACCTGCCTTGCACCTCGTGCCGCGCAGAACTGAAATTGCCAAAAAACTCACCGGCTATGGTGCCAGTAAACTGGTAACTGGCATTGATGTTTGTTCTGTAATTGAAGCTATTTGAGTTTAACCCTGCATCCAAGGCATTGATTGTATTGCGGTGAAAAAGGAACAGGTTGGTGCGTACAGCAAACTTTGAGTTAAAATGAATGTCACCAAAAATGCTCAACCCTGCATCTTTTTCAATACCAATATTTTGATTGGTGCTTACTGATGCGTTTTTATAAACAGTTGTACCGATGGTAATTGAATCATAGTATTTAATGTAGGGCTGAATATCATGATCGGAAGTACGGTAAAACGCCGAAACCATCAAGGAACCAAGTTTATCAAAATTCTTATTGTAACTCAGTTCAAACCGGTTGCCTATTTCGGGTTGCAGGTATGGGTTGCCTGCAGAGATATTTTTTGGGTCGGCGGTGTTTACAAACGGGTTTAAAGCACGGTAATCGTGCCGCTCAATCCTTTTTGAATAACTTAATTTCAGTGTTTGGTTACCGGGCAATTTCTTTAAAAAAAATATGGAAGGCACCAGGGTATTATACCCGGGTGTAGCTACCTGCTGCTGGGCATTGGAATAAAAAGAGTTTATCTCGGTACGCTCGTACCTGCTGCCAATTTTAGCGCTTATTGTTTCACTTATAGGGAAACCTAATTCAGTGTAAACAGCATATACTTTTTGATGATAGTTAAGGTAGTTTGACTGGAAGGCATCTGCTAAATAGCTTTTTGTAGCAGGTTGATAGGCAAGCACATCTGCATTGCTGTTAATATCCCTGGCGGTAAATTTTGTACCAACACCCAGCTTAATATCTTTTTTTAATGGTTGTGTATAATCCAACTGCACCTCGGTTTCGTTTTGCGTACCGGGATTATTGTTGCTGCTGCCATAAAACAAAGTATCCTGTGGTTGCAGATACTGGTAATTGCCACTTGCCCCGCTGTTATGCCCCAGGCTTGTATTTACTGAAACCTCAAGCTCCTGGTCTTCTTTATCAAAAGTTCTTTTATAACTAAGATTAGCATCCACACTATGAAAATGAAAAGCACTGTTAGTATGATTAATGGACATTATTTCTGCTATAATGCCGCCTAAACCGCCTGCCGCAGTTGTTATTTGAGACTGGCTAAGCTGGCCACTGCCAACATTGCCAAAATTGTCGTAGTTAACTGACCCAGAGAAGTTGTTTTTCTTTTTATAAGTCCAGTCGAAGCCGATGCCAGACTCAACCCCGTGCCTGTTGAAACGGGAGTAGCCATCCTGCAAAAGCTGTATATTGGTTTTGGCAGCAGTATCGGATGTTAAGCGGTTGTAGTTAGTGGGGGTGGTTGAGGTAAGCCTTGCATTACCACTTACAAAAGCGTGTACCCCAAAATCGCCCTTTCGTGCGTTTACATTGATGGAGCCATTTTCCATTCTGGTACCAGCAGTTAAAGAAATATTAGCATTAATGCCTTTTACCTTACTTTGTTTGAGGATGATGTTGATGATACCACCCAACCCTTCGGCATCGTATTTTGCGCCGGGGTTGGTAACCACTTCTATGCTTTTAATCTGGCTGGCAGGTATTGATTGCAGTACATCTGCAATACTGCTTCCAAAAGCTGTTGAAGGCTTTCCATTTATTAAAAACCGGATACTGGAGCTTCCTGCAAGCTCAACGTTACCATCTATATCAACCGATATTTGGGGTACTTTTTTCAACACATCGGTAGCAACACCACCTTGCGAGGTAAGGTCTTTCTCCGCATTAAATACCATTTTGTCAATCTTATTGTCAACCAAACCTGTTTGAGAGGTAACCACAACGTCCTTAAGCATCTGCTGGGCTTTTGACAGTTTAATATTGCCAAGATTTACCAACTCATTTTTTTTACCAAGCGTTACATTGTTAATTGTATGTGGTTTATACCCAACAAATTCAACCAGTATGGTATAACTGCCTGCAGCAATACCTTTCAGTTCAAAACTGCCTTGCCCGTTGGTAGTAGTACCAGTAACAGCTTTTTTCTCCCCCGGCTTAAACAGGGTAACAGTGGCATATTCAATAGAAGAAGCTGTAACAGAATCGGTTACATGGCCATTAATGCCTGCATCCTGGGCTTTGGCGCAAATAATACATAACAACAAAAACGTAAGGCATAAAACTTTAGGCATGCACAAAATTTATTAGAATTGGGCAAACGTATTTGGTAATTCTGTAGAAAAACAGAATTTATACACCGTAGACTTTTAACCGCCAGCAATTAACGGTAAGCACTAATTATTGGGATACGCCAGGCACTTTTTTAATATATACATAATACGTTATGCAATAAGCCGAAGATACAACCCTGTAACTTTAATAAAAAGAAAGCCGGTTATAGAAATAACCGGCTTAACACATGCTATAACACTTTTGCAACCCCTGTTTTGTACTAAGGGTGCTTGGGTATTACATATTTAATTGTAGCAGCTTTCGGCTACTCCAGGTATTTAGCTTTAAGAAGGCTGGCTTTAGAGGCCGTTAGCCCAATTTCATTTTTCAAAAAAGCATCTACTGAACCGTATTGCTTTTTTATGGCTGTAAACGAGGCCTGCAGATAGGCTGGTTTTGCCGCCATCATATCCTTTGCCACTTCGGGTTTTATATGCATATAGCCCATCATGGCTTTAATGGCCTGCCCATTCTCGGCGGCACGGTATACATTGGTGGCATCATAATCCTGCATAATCGTTTTCTCAGGCACACCCAGTGCGTAAAGCAGCAAGGCAGCCCCAATGCCTGTGCGGTCTTTACCCGCTGTGCAGTGAAACAACAATGCTGAGGTATCCTGCAGTTGAAGCAACTGGTTGAAAAATGGTTTGTAACGCGCACCAAAATATTGCGTGCTGGTATAGAAAGATAACATCAGGGAGTCACCGGAAGTAAGGGCTGCGGCGTTCTTCATCCAGTTACCCACACTGTCGCTGCCAGCAGGGCAAAGCGTGTAACTGGTATTGGGCAACAGCCTGTCCTGCGCCTGTTTTGCCTCCTGTGTACCACGAAAATCAATGACTGTATAAATATGCCTTACCTGCAGCAACTGCATATCCTCATCAGTTAGTTTATTAATGGCAGCAGAGCGGTACACCTTATTCCATTTTACATGATGCCCGTCTTTGGTAGCGTATCCGCCAATATCCCTGAAATTTACTGCCCCTTTAACCGGCACTACACGTTTAGCACTGTCCTGCACCTGTGCGCCTACCCGGCAAAACGAAATGAACATCAATACAAACAATACAATCCTCATACGTGTAAA
Source organism: uncultured Parafilimonas sp. (assembly GCA_964598675.1). Classification (GTDB taxonomy): domain Bacteria; phylum Bacteroidota; class Bacteroidia; order Chitinophagales; family Chitinophagaceae; genus JABDFW01. Next base: position 1,198 of record CAZRDD010000186.1, on the reverse strand, counting down.
TTGTAAACCCTGCAAACAAATGTTTGCAGGGTTTGTGAAATTTATGAAGGGCCTACTTGGTTAACCATGTATCTAAAGTAAGGTCATCGGTGCCACCAAACTGGTTTTTAAGTGCCGATGTTAAATTAGTGCCATTATAGTTAGCTTCGTCAGAAGGGTACTGCCAACGCCTTGGTATTAAATTGTTCGGCGTACCAATACCGCTGCCGCCCTGGGAGAAAGCGGGAACACCTGTTCTGCGCCAGTTATACAAAGCTTCCCAGCCAGAATTGTTGAAGAAAGCCACATATTTCTGGGTAAGTATCTGGTTTAAGCCATCAGTATTATCACCCTTATAAACAACATTGCTGTTGTTTAGGAATGATGTAATATCAATATTAACCGTGCCCAGTGTTGCACCAGCAACATCACCAACGGTGAATGACTGGCCTTGTGACAAACCAAATACAGATAATGATGCATTAATACCTGCATTGTACCAGGTAGCAGCGCTACCAGTAGCCCATCCGCGGTTGATACCTTCGGCTATATTAAAACAAAGCTCAGGATAACCGATGATGATGTAAGGCTCAGCATTGGCGCCGGAAGTAGATGAATAGTACCTGTTGTAATTAGCATAGGAGTATAAACTTGTAGCAGGTGTTGAACCATTGTTAAACAGTGTTGCCTGCGGGGTGCTGATATCTGCACCAACATACGCTGAAAAATCGCTAACTGTTTTACCGGCAGTTATTTGTGCTGGCGCAGGTGTTGCAATAATAAAAGTACGGGGGTCAGCGCTTGCTGTGGTAATGTTCAATATAGTATTCGCAATATTGGCGAAGTTGTTGTAAGGTGCATTACCACGGGCGAAGATAGGATAAGGGTTGTAAGCAGCATTGTATTTAAACACCAGGTTATCAGCATTGCTGATCATGATGGGGTACTGCGATGGGTTGTTTACAATTGTAGCAAACTGCTGTTTAATGTTAAGGTCTGCATTATCATCGGCCCTTTTGCTAAGGCTTATCAATACACGCAGCTTGTACGTATTTACCAGCTTTTGCCACTGCAGGTTTGTTAACCCATAAATATCACCGGCATCAAATACGTTGTTTGCCGTTGAGCCCGCAGGTGGGTTTAACGCACCAAGCATTGTATTTGCGGTATCTAACAAGGCAAGGCTGTTTTTATAAACATCGTGCTGGTTATCGTAAGC
>CAZRDD010000185.1:0-9160 GCA_964598675.1 uncultured Parafilimonas sp. | reverse complement strand
AGTCTTTTGAATATGTTATTACCGACTCCGAAGGGTTGCGCATGAACGATATTTACCAGTACACCATGGCTAATTATACCGAGAATATTACCATTGAACAGGTAGCTGCCATTGTATACTTAACGCCTCAATCGTTTTGCAGGTATTTTAAAAAACACACCTCCAAAACATACATTAACTTTCTTAACGAGGTACGCATTAACGAGGCATGCAAACGGTTTATGGAACTGGATTTTAAAAGCATTTCAGCCGTTGCATACCAGTCTGGCTTTAATAATGTGGTAACCTTTAACCGCGTTTTTAAGGGCATTACCGGTAAATCGCCCAGGGAATACCTGAAAGAATATCATAAAAAAGCATAAGCGCGCTAAACAAGTAGTTTTTTTGTTCGTGTATATATCCCCGTTTAACTTAAAGGGCCCCAAAACAAGGGCCCTTTTTTTAAACCAAAATTTAATGCTAGAAAAACGCTATTGTGCATCCCACCAAACCCTGTCAGTAAGCGCGGCAGATTGCTGCGGCTGAGGGTTTGATATTTTCTCCACCTCCGGGTACAATAACCTGCGGGGTATTGAGGTAAGCAAAGCATTTGGCACAGGCTTCAACACAGGATAACCTGTTCTGCGCCAGTCGGTATAATTTTCTATAGATAAAAAGTCTGCTGTATATTTCTCTTCAATAATCCTTTGCAGCGCATTTGCTGAGGTTAGCGTGCCGCGCGATGCAAGGTATGCTGCGATATTGGCCGCGGTAACACCAAGTTTAGACATGTGCGATGTTATACCAGCCTGGTAAATGGGTTGTGCGGCTGTATAACCCGTTTTAATAAGTGTTGCTTCTGCTTTTAAAAACAATGCTTCAGAATAGTTTACAATATAGTTGAACGCGCCTGCATTGCTGTAAAAATCACCGGCAATGGAGTATGACTCCAGGCTGCCAATATCCTGCGTGCCAATCTGCCTGCCGTGATAAGGGCCATAAGCAGGGTCGGGCGTTGTAGCCGCACTTACCATAATGGTTAAACGCGGGTCGTTGCGGGCCTTTAGCGAATCTACTATATACGATGCAAGCACCAGCGTAGAACCCGGCAAAAAGGTTTGGTTCCATGGGTTTTCGTTACCCGCAGAACCGGGGTAAGCAAACTTAAAATCATCATCATTTGATTGCATCCCTTTTGCAAGTGCTGCCAGTGCCAACTCTGCCTGTGCAGAAGCGGTGTAACCTGGCGCTTTTGTAAGGTGCATGTAATAACGCGCCTTCAGGGTATAGGCAAACTTCTCCCACTTGGCCATATCTCCACCATAAATATAATCATCGCCACCAGGTGTAACAGCACCATTCTTTTCTATATCGGCAATGCCATTGTCAAGAAGCGTTTGAATAGCTTTATAAATATCTTCCTGGCTGTCATACACTGGTGTAAACTTTGAAGCCCCCTGCAACGCCTGTGAATATGGAATATCGCCCCATATATCAGTGCCGGTACCCAAACAAAACGCTGATAGTATTTTGGCAATACCAGCGTAATTTGATTTACCATCGGCCTCTGCTTTTGTGTTGAGTATTTTAAGGTTGTTAAGGCAGGTGGTGTAAAGGGTACTCCAGTCGCCATCCATTTGCGAGTTCACCAAAAAATAGGTGCCGTCGTTGGGCAGTGTTTGGTTAAGCGCCACCTGCTGTGTATAATGCAGGGATAGGATAGCTGCATAACCTCCGTATAAACTGTGCGACACCGCAAGCTCCACCGGGGCCAGAATAAGCGACTCCTGTACATCGGTTGGATTGTTGGGGTCCTGGTTAACATCTATAAACTTTTTACAACCGGTATTTACCAGTAACCCGGCTGCAAGTATGCTGAAGATAATTTTTTTCATGTTGATCATTTTTTGAATAATGAGGCATCTGTTGTGCATGGTTAAAAGCTGGCTTTAAGCGTTATGCTTACTGACCGTGTAGTTGGTGCAGAAAAGGAATAGATACCCTGTGCGCCATTAGATGAGCCAAAGGAACTAACCTCTGGGTCGGCACCTGTAAAATGCGGGCTATAAATCCAAAGGTTACGGCCTGTAATAACAAGTGCTGCAGACTTAAATGGAGTTTTGGCAAGTACAGCAGGGCTTACATCATAACTAAGGCTTACGTTGCGCAGTTTTATGTAAGTGCCATCCTGTATTACGTTCTCCAACATTCCACCAAAGTTTTGGTAATATGTTTGCATATCAGCCGCTACAGTATTTGGTTTACCATCTACCTCACTCACGCCTTTCAACACAGTGGCTGCCCTCTTTTCAGATGCCTTGGTAGTGCCATAAAAAGACCCGTATCCATCCACATTATTTTCAATATCACCACCTTTCTTCATATCAAAAAAGAAACTGAGCGTAAACTGGCCATAACGTAATGTGTTGTTTAACCCTGCAAGCCAGTCTGGCGTTACATTACCAACAATACCATCCTGGTCGTCTCTTATTGGTAAACCATTAGCATCAATAATCAACTGGCCGCTGCTGTTTCTTTTAAACCGCGCCCCATATTTTACGCCATAAGGCTGCCCAACAATAATCTGTGTAAAGCCATTGCCCAATTGGTTTGTACCGGGGTACAAGGCAAGTACTTTGTTGTTTATTTTGGTAAAGTTTAATGTAACATCCCAACTTAGCTTTCTCGTTTTAATGGGTGTTGCATTTACCAATAATTCAAAGCCTTTGTTTTCAATACTGGCGGTGTTTACTGTTGTACCTGTATAGCCTGTTGAAGGCGCTATGGCTACACCTGGTATAATACCGTCAATTGTTTTCTTGTAAAAATATGAGGCTTCAACACCAATCCTGTTTTGTAAAAATTTAAACTCAAGGCCGCCTTCATATTCGTTAAGCCTTTCGTTTTTTAGGTTGGGGTTGCCCAATGTGCTGCTTTGTAAAAAGCCTGCCTGCCCGTTAAACGGAAATGTTATGTTATTAAATGTTTGCGAAACAAAAGGCGTTGACAATGAATAAGGGCCAACACCATCATTACCCACGGTAGCAAACGAGAAACGGGCTTTTGCGAAATTCATAATACGGGTAATGGATGAAGGCAACAGCTCCGATATAATAAAGCTTGTTGCTGCCGAACCGTAAGGGTAAAAACTTTTATCTTTTGCCAATACTGAACTACCATCGTAACGGCCCGTTAAGCTTAGTATAAGCAACCTGTTATAGTCTATATTAGCCTGTGCATAAAAGCCAACCTTACGCTGTAAAGAGTGGTATTCCGATGCTGTAATGGTTGATGCAGAACCTATATTATCAAAGCCGAGAATATTTAAACCAACCCCTTTTTCATAATAATTTTGATAGTAGGTTGATATAATGTTATTACCCAGTAAAACATTTACGTTAAACTTACCAAAAGACTTATTAGCATTGGCTATAAAGTCGTGGTTAAATTGCCTGAAGTTGATATTATTTTCAATGATAGTACCAGGTGTGGCAAGGGTTGAACTTATCGCTTCCTTGTACTTATCCTGCTCTGCATATATATCAGCACCAAGGCGCTCAGTTAAGGTCAACCATTTTAAAGGGGCGTAGTTAAATGTAGCCACGGGTATAAACCTGTTTACTGAAGATTTATTATAAACATTGTTCAACACCCAGTAAGGGTTGTTTCTTGAATAACGGTATAAACGCTGCGTGCCATCTGGGTTTAAGTAAGGCAGCGGATTCCAGGAAATAGGCGCTGCATAAACCGTCCAAATGGGGTTTTCGAGTGCATAACCCTCTGGCATCCTGTCGTTTGCCGAATTGCTGTAATCAATCTGGAAAGTGCTGGTTAAATTCTTATAAATCTTATTGGTATATTTTGCAAACATTGAGTGCCTTTTAAAATCAGTATTAGGCACTGTACCAGATTGATTAAAATACGAGTACGACATAAAATAACTGCTGCTGTTACCACCACCGCTAACACTCAGCGTATTGTTATTACCATGCCCTGTTTTAAAAAAGCTGTATGGATTGTATATGGTTGCCGGCTTACCGTTTATTTTTAGCGTATCCATCTCCGGCCCCCAGCTTAAGCTTGTTTTTTGCGTTTCGCCATCGTAAAACTTACCGCGCGTACCCTGCCCGTATTTCATGTTTCTTTCAGGAAGCAAGGCATTGTCAAAGGAGTAATCAGATGAAAAAGATAACACTGGCTTTTTATCAGCCGAGCCGCCTTTTGTAGTAATCATTACCACGCCCCTTGCACCAGCAGAACCGTACAAAGCTGTTGCGGCAGCACCTTTAAGCACATTTATATTCTCTATAATTGAAGGGTCAATATCCACAAGCCTGTTGCTGCCTGGCCCCGAATGCAGGTTACCCGTTTCATCGTTGTTAATAGGTATACCATCAATTACAATAAGTGCCTGGTTATCGCCATAAATTGAAGTTGCACCACGTATAACAATTCTTGATGAACTGCCTGGCGCACCCGAAGAACTTGTTATTTGCACACCAGATACTTTACCTGCAAGGCCGTTTACTACATTGGGCTCCTTTGTTTTTACAAGCTCATCGCCTTTAACCTCTTGCGAGCTAAAGGTAAGGTCTCTTTTTTCGCGTTTTACACCAAGTGCTGTAACAACCACTTCCGTCAGCGATTCAGCCTTTGCTTTCAATGTAATGTTTAACACAGAGCGGCCTTCAACACTCACTTCCAGCGTTTCAAAGCCAACGCGTGAAACCGTTAAAATACCCGAGGGGGATACTGAAATTGAAAACGAACCGTCTGCGCTTGTTTCAGTATGCGCTTTTGATTTCTTTTCCTGTATAGACGCATTGGCTATTGCATTGCCAGATGAATCTACAAGCCTGCCTGTTACAGTTTTGTTTTGTGCAATTGCCAGTTGGGCAATACAGGCAAAAAATGCCGCACAGCATAGTTTTAAATATTTACTCATACACAGTTAATGGAGGTTAAATAATAATTTTGCAGTTCACATTAATTGTTTATTAGACAATTAATTGAATAATTGAAATTATCATATTATTAACATCTCTCAACCTCACCAATTACCCTGTTTTTAGCTAATATTATCCACTTACCACTCATCAAATTTAAAAGAAATTCCACTTTATTAAATCCGCCTAAAAGCCTTTACAGTAAAGGTTTCAAGCTATATATAAAATATTTTTCACAACATCTATACGCATTCTATCCATTACTAAAATTAAATTAACATGCTGGCATTTTTCTATGCAATAAACAGCAAAAAGGCTGCATATTGTACATAAAAAAAGAGTGCCGCAAATGCGGCACTCCCTTAAAAATAAAATCAATATAATTTCTTTCGACAAAGCATTACTCCACTATCCACTCATGTATGCCTGTTGAATTATCAACCGGCAACTGCACTTCTAATTTCAACGCAGTTGTTGTAACAGGTTCAAATGTTACTGCATTAAATTTGTCCTTTGCAATTTCGTAAGCAGTTGTATTTTTTACCGGCACCCACTCCCCATCTTTCTTATAATATATTTTCCACGAGGCGGGTATGCGGCAGCCACCCCAGGGGCCGTCATCAAACCAGTACACCTTGCTGCCCGATACGGTGTGTGCTGCATTAAAGTCGTACACCACCCATTCTGTAGTATCTTTTTTGGGCCACCAATGAAAATATGGCACTGAGTTATCTTTTGAATCTACCGGCTCAAGCTGGTCGTTTATAGCTCTTATGCTTTTAGATTTTATAGAAGCACTAACCTTACTGGTGTTGGCAACTGTTGGCGCAGGTTGCGGCCTTGAAACAGCTTGTGTAAAAGGCACCCACACTTCCATTTCGCCGCTGCCACGGTTATCCCATGCATAATAGGGAATTGCTTTAACTGTTTGGTTTGAAGAAAGCAACTCTGCAGAATTTAACTGTCGTTTTGTGCCAACACCTGTGGTAGTAATAGTGTTTATGCCATTAAGCATACTGCCGTTATAACTTACCTGCAATGGCGCTGTTTTATCTACCACAATATTTTGCACCAGGCTGTCTTTATTATCAACACCTTCCAGGCAGTAAACCACCGGCCCATATTGTATGGCAAACCTGCCAGTATCTGCTTTAACCTTACTGTTGGCAAGTATATGCAATGGCTGCATAGGCAGTTCTACCGTAACCTTATCTCCTTTTTTCCAGGTGCGCTTAATTACGGCGTATCCTTTTTCAACCGTGTAAGCAAAAGGCTGCCCGTTTACCGTAAGCACCACAGGTAATTTATTTTCAACGGATGCATACAAATCGCCGGGGATGGGCTGCTGCTGCGCCCAGCCTGGTATGCGCACCCTTACTGTAAATACAGATGACTTTTCAGGGGTAACGGCCAGGTCTATCCTGCCGTTCCAGGGGTAATTGGTTGTTTGTTCAATATGTACTTTTCCGCCAGTTAACTGTATGTTGCTGCTGTTGCTCATAAACAGGTTAACATACAGGTCGTTATTGTTTTGTGCGTACACATAACCGGGTACAGAGGGTAAAAACCTTGTCATATTAGAGATGCAGCAGGCACACGAAAACCAACCGCTGCGGTCGTGCTGGCCCATTGATGCAAGCGGATTGGGATAGAAGAATTTATCGCCATGCAGCGATACGCCGGACAGCAAACCATTATACAGCGTACGTTCCAGCACATCAATATATTTTGCATCGCCGTGCAATAAAAACATGCGGTTGTTCCAGTACACATTGGCAATGGCTGCACAGGTTTCAGCATAAGCACTCATGTTGGGTAAATCATACGCATCGCCAAAAGCCTCGCCATTATTGGTGGCACCAATACCGCCGGTGATGTATATTTTTTTGGTAACCACATCCTGCCATATTGCATCAATTGCTTTTAAATAGTTGCTGTCGCCGGTAAGTGCAGCAACATCGGCCATACCGCTGTACATATAAGTAGCCCTTACCGCATGGCCTTCAGCTTCCTCCTGGTTTATTACTTTTTTATCTGCCTGGTTATAAGCGTCACCTTTGGGCCCCCTTACATCAAGAAAAAACTTTGCAAGGTCAAGGTATTTTTTATTGCCAGTGATGCGGTATAATTTGGCCAGGCCAATTTCAACTATTTGGTGGCCGGGGTATTCTTCTTCCTTGCCATAACCAAAATCCTTCACCAGCAAATCGGCATTTTTTATAGCAATGTTCAGCAAGCTATTTTTGCCGGTGGCATTATAATGTGCATAAGCAGCCTCGTATAAATGCCCCGCATTGTACAACTCATGGCTTAATATTTCTTCGTTCACCCAACGCTTGTCCCCTACCCACTCATGCGGCTTTTCAGGCTTAATACTCCTGAAGGTGTACAAATAGCCATCCGGCTCCTGCGCATCGCCAATAATACCTATCAATGTATCCAGGTATCTTTCCAGTTTGGCGTTCGGTTCAACCTGCAAAGCATAAGATGCCCCCTCTATCCATTTATACAAATCCGTATCATCAAAAGGAAACTCGGAGTTAAGCTTACGGGGCTTTTTACCAGCAGCAGCCAAAAAGTTATCAATTCTGCCGTTTTCCCTGCATTTCTGCAAAATATAGGGAATGGTTACATCGGCATTGGTTTGCATTTTAGGCCTCCAAAAGGCATCGTTAACCTTCACCTTTGTAAAGGGTACCGGCTGTATGGGATAATCTCTTTTTTGTGCAAACAGCACGGTTGCCGAAATAAAAGAAAATGACAATAATATTCTTTTCATGTGCTAATTTTTAATGTAGCCAACAGCATTTAAATGGCTGTACCAAACCTGCCAACACTTAGTTATATTTAAAAAATCTTCTACTTAATAATCCTGCATCCAAACAACCTTCCCGCAGTTTTATTATAAGGAGCTTCTATGCGAACAGTAACTGTTTTTTTACCTTTAATAAGCTCCGCAGGTATGGCATATTCCTTATCATAAAAACGCCCTGTTTCACCACCTGCCCATTCAACTTTTACAAGCTTTACACCATCAATCAAAATATCAAAAGCCCTGTTTTTATCATCGCCAATATAAGTACAAAGCAAAGTGTTAGGCACTGTTTCATCTACCTTCATTTCAAACGAAAAGAAACCGCCGCCACGTGCCTCGCGCCCAAGCCTGCCCAGCGCATCACTTACAAAACTATTGTCGGATGATTTTACATTATGGTCTCTTTCCGGCTGCATTTCGCCTAAGCGCACCACATCAATTGTTTTTTCTTCAATCTCTTTCTGGCGAAGCTTTTCAGCCTTGTATTCAGCTTCTCTGCCAGCCCACTCATCCTTTGTAAAATAATCCCAGTACACACTGTAATAGCGGTGGTGCATACTGTAAAAAGGCGAGAGCGTTGCATCAAATGGTTTGCCTGCGCCCTGCATTACAAAATTTAGTGGCTTGCCTGCTACAGGCTTTACCCAATTGCTAACGTTACGGTCGCTGGTAAGCAATACCGGGGTGCCATATACAGGGTCGGGCATGGTTGTACCCAGGTCGCCCGCCAGTAAAACGGGGCCATACAATAATGCAATACGGTTTTTATTATCGGGCATGCTTTCGGTGTAAAGGCTCATATTAAAAACAACCTGCACTTTATCGTTGTTCTTCCATGTTCTGTTTACCGTTAAGTAACCGTTAGCGGCTTTTACAGCTTCAACAGGTTTGCCATTTACTGTAATGGTTACATTGTTACCGGCCCACCACGGGTTGCGTACATATAACGGAAACTTTGCCGCCTTTGCAGTAGTTATAGTAAGATTGGTAACATTATTTTCGGGGAAGGATGTTTGCTGATCAACCTGTATCCCTTTTTCCTTCCAGTTTAAATGAGATGGGATGAAAAGGTTTACAAACAAACCACCATCGGCGCTGCGGTAATAAATAGCTTCGCTATACTTGGAGTGGTTTTCCATACCCGAGCCTACGCAGCACCAAAACGAATTAAACTTATCGGAATACTGTTTTTGTCCACCCATGCGCAGTGGCACAAAATAACACATCATACCACTGTCTTTCTCCTGCGTAGCCAGTATATGATTGTATAAAGCACGCTCATAAAAATCAGCGTACTCAGCTTTTGGGTTAACAGAAAAAAGATGCCGTGTTAACTTAAGCATGTTGTACGTGTTACAGGTTTCAGTAGTATTATCACTCAGCCTGTCGTTAAGTTTATCTTCATCACCTAAGTATTCAT
>CAZRDD010000184.1:0-9245 GCA_964598675.1 uncultured Parafilimonas sp. | reverse complement strand
TACACCTGCACAGTAAAATACCAATGCTGGGGTTTTCATCAGGCTTTTTTACATCCCTGTCTAATGCCTCTAAGTAAAAGTTTAGTTGCCCTAAATGTTCCGGTTTAAATTTGTCAGCCTTCAATTCAAACGCAGCCATACAACGAAGGGTTCTGTGATAAAATAAAAGGTCAATATAAAAATCGCTGTTGCCGACTTGTAAGCGATATTCTTCTCCGATGAATAAAAAGTCTTTACCCAATTCGAGTATGAAGGATTTAAGCTGTGTAATCAAAGCCTTTTGTAAATCATCTTCACTATGTTCTTCCGGTAGGTTTAAAAACTCAAACACATAATTATCTTTAAATGTGTTTGCTATGTTCTGGTGTAACTCATTTTTGCTGGGCGGTAAGCTTTGTTTGCCAATAACCACCCTTTCAAATAGACCGCTGCTGATTTGCCGTTCCAATTCTCTTTTACCATACCGCTCTTTAATACACAGTTTGATATAAAAGTCCCGTTCGGCTTCTGTTTTGGTACCGGATAAAATAACGAGGTGGTGTGTCCAGCTAATCTGGCACAGCATTGATTGCCGGATGTCGGAAGCTAATTGTGTCACCACTGGTGATACAATTTTGGGTTGGGGTGTTTTTGCCTTTTCCATTTGTATCACCACTGGTGATACAAATGTGGAGCTGTTGTAAGTCTCGTAAAACCGTTTCATTCTATATAAACCAAGGCGATTATAGCCTTTTAAATCAGGGTATTCGTTCTGAATATAGTCAGCTAGCTGCTGCACAGTTTTATCACCCCAATTGGCTTTAGAAACCCTGCTGCTGATAAATTCTCCTACCTGCCAATAACAGTTTATTAATTCGATATTTACAGCGGTGTAAGCATTTAACCTTGCCTGCTCAATTATTTTAATAATTGTAGCAAATTCTTTCTTCATATTCATAACACACGTTTTTTGTTTAACAATTATTTCTTTATCACCAGGTGCTGCAGCCCCGGTTCACCCAGCACCCTTTCGATTTCTGCCTGAACCAGGTCTTGCACCTCCTGTTTTATTTGCAAATAGTTTCGCTGAATAATGCTGTTATCTAATTTTCTCACTACCGGTATTTCTTTATAGGCTTCCTGTTCAGCTTTCAATGCAGCATGATCGTTAATGATGGAAGAATGAAAGGTCTTTAGTTCAATCTTTTGGTCAGGGTCATCGGCGACCATACCTACAAAATCACCAGAACTTAGTGCTGATATTTTTGATGGAGGAATGGCGGTTTCCAATTGTTTGGAATGACTAACGGAAGTATCTGTCCGGTTAACGGAATAACTTGTCCTGTCCTGCATAATTTTTCCAAACCTTTCTGATAATTGCTTGGCTGTATCTCCTGTCACTTGTCCGCTGATTATATTTCCGCAGATATTCATAATTACATCTGCCTGCTCTTTTCCATAATCTTTTCTTAGCTGGCTAAAATCCTGCACCGCTAACGTAGTGGCAACTTTATTACTTCTGGCCGTTGCAATCAGGCTGTCCATATTATTCAGGTAAATAGTAGGGAACTCATCAAATATCAAACTACTCTTTTGCTTTCCTTTTTTGTTTACAATTTTTACTAAACGACTGATGTACAATGAAAGCACTGCTCCATAAATTTGTATTTTTTGCGGATTATTTCCCATACAAATAATCTTTGGTTCTTTGGGATTATTGATGTCCAGCGTAAAATCATTACCTGATAAAACGTAATACAATTGTGGCGAAGAAAGTCTTGCCATTGCAATTTTTGCAGAAGCAATTTGCCCTTCCAATTGCTCCATCGCATCGTTGAGGTATGCAGTAATAAAAGGATTAATCAACACCTCAATTTCTTTCTCCGTTCTTAATACTGTAAACAGATTGTCATAGTCAGTTTGCATCAGTTCTATTACATGTGGCAGGGTGCAAAATTCTCCATCTCTAAATTTTCGCAGAAACCAAATGATAGCGGTTAAGAAATTGATTGGGGATTCTACAAAAAAATCCCCCTGCCGCTTTATCCACTCTCTGTTTAAGCCCATCAAAATAGTACGGGCAGATTCTGCGGCATCAGTTATATCTGTCATTGTGGTATGGTCAAGCGGATTGCAACGATGGCTGCAACTTAAATCTTCAAAATTGATGACATAAAATTTTGGAATTACTGGATAATTATGCTTGTATTTAAGCCAGGTATTGTACACAATTTTCGATAAATCATCGTATTTAAAATCATACACAAACATGGCAAAGCCCTTACTGATATGCTGTGTAATAACATGACGGATTACGAAGTAAGACTTACCTGAACCGGGAGAACCCAGCACCAGTAATGCCCGGAAAGGATTGATAATGTTTATCCAGCTTTTTCTTATCTTATTTTTTAGGTGATACTTTGCCGGCAGGTTGATAGAGAATTCATTTTGTAGCAGTCTTTCTTCCTGCGGAAAACTCTCATTTTCTTTGTTGAAAATATCCTTGTTGTTAAACTTTGTTTGGATAACTCTTGATAGTAAAGTGCCGCCGGTTAATATCAGAATGAAGCCGATTGTACAAAGCGACATATAAACAATAGCAATTGTCTCAATGGCAAACTTTGAGTACAGAATAAGGAAGCTGCAAAAGAAAATAGCCAGCCCGGTTATAATGTAGGCAAAGGCAGTTTTATGATTCAGTTTATCATCCTTCTTACCTCTTGCACCAAACAAGGAAATAATTAAAAACCCCAGACTAATTAATTTTGAAACATTAAAATTGTTAAACAATCCGGTTCCACGGATATTGGTCAGCAGTCTGTCTGAAATAGTTGCCGTCAGTTCCCATTTCACAAACGCCCCATAACAGTAATAATAAAAATGCAGGGCCAACAATACAATGCTTATCAGCCTCGTCATATCTATAATCTTTCTTAATCCTTGTTCATTCTCTCCTGTGTTCATAATGCCCCATTTTAGATTATGGAAAATATTATCGTGAAATCCCTTTTCGCTTTTTTCGTTTTGCTTTTTTCAATTGCCACGGAACATAGTCAAAGCCTTCTTTGGGGTTCATTAAAGTTTCCAGCAAGCTGTTATCATTAATTGATTTTTCTATTCCCAACGGCTGAGATATGATTTGTTTTTCTGATTGCCTTTTTTCTTCACCAGCCCCTTTTGAATCTTTTATTACTTCTACTGGTGAAGCCATTGCACTGCAACGTTCCTGTATGCCATTGACACTGTAAGGCTTGCCTAAAGAGCTTCCGTTAAAAACAGATTTAGTCCGGTGGTCGATGTAAGTAATACCATAAATTACCCCTTGCTTGTTCTGCCGCAAAACGGTTTGGATACTTTCTTTTTTCAAAGCTTTTATTAAAACTTCTAAATTCATACTTGTGTTTTTCACAAGTAATAAATCAATAGCATTTTTTATTCTTGTTTTATGTGGCTGCCTTTCTTTTTCATTCAACACAAATCTTTCTTCAAGAAATTTCAATGTTGGTTTGTTAAAAAAATCGCTTGCCTTTATTGGTACTCCAACTTTGTTTCCACTTGCATCCAACAGCCGGTAAGTAAGTCCATTATTTTTATAGATTCTTGAATTTTCAGAACCCCGGTCAGCCATTACATTAAATTGTTTCAGTACTGCATTCAGTTCAGGAATAGAAGCATATTTGTAGCTGTATAAAACCTCATTCAACACATTTGAAATACCTCTTTTGGTTACTGATTTGCCGTACTGAATCTTCTCAGCATTTAACGGCTTGAGTTGATATTGCCTAAGCCTTTTACTATCCTCAGCTTTAACCAAACCAAACTCTTTTTCAATTTCTTTCCTTGCTTTTTCAGATTGATTTCTGCCAATATTTTGTGTATCAATCCTGCTGCCATCTTCCCTTACTTTAATACTTATAATATGAATATGCGGATGCCCTGCATCATGGTGCTGGTAAACCAGGTAGGGCTGATTGCCAAAACCAATTATCTCCATATAAGTATTCGCAATGATTTCTAACTTTTCTTTTGAATAATTTTCGGACGGATCGAAATTGAGGGAAACATGCAAACTGTTGCGGCTTACATTGGTGTTTAATAAAGCCTGGTTCAGCAGCCGGTTTAATTTATTTTTAAGCGATAATTTATCTGCATCCTTTGGATAATTGGCCGCCGAAATACATTTAGCAACTCCCTCCTTCACCTTATTTTCATTGTAGTTTACAATACGGTGAATTGAATGTCCGGTCTTGATTACTGCAACCATTGCTCACCAATTTTACCTGTTACATTTTTTATTTCCTCTACTTTGTTCAGCAGCAAATTTTTCTCCGCTTCATACACCTCAATCCAGTCTTTGAATTCAGGAATTTGATGCAGTGTATGCAACTTTTTTACCGCCTGGTTAAAGTTGTTTCCAATGCCGTTTAGTTCTTTTTTTAACTGAATTAGTTCTGTCATTAAGTCATCTAAAGACTTGTTTCGGTAAGTAGCAACGATGGGTTTGTTGAAGATAATTTTCCGAACATATTCACTCAGTTTTCTGCAGGTGGAATCTTTCCATTTCTTTTCTATTTGCTCATACTCATTTATAGTAAACCGTATGCCTACAAAGCGTTTCCTGTTATCCGTTTTCATCACATTTCATTTACACGTTCTCAAATAATTCAACCTTATAAACTCTCCGCCCACGACTTCGGAGTAAGGGCGGCCAGATTCGGTTGTTAAACAACCGGACATCTGGCCGATTGCTGCAAGGCGGGCAATCTCCCAGACTTTTCGAAATCATTCATACATTTAAAATTCATAACCATAGTTTTTAAAGATTAATCTTACCCCTGCTCAAACATTTCTGAAAAGATTGCCATTAAATTTTTCTGCTAATTCTTTTCTGCTGTTTTAAATCATGATTAACCAACCAATCATTCAAGTCTTTATAATTTTTATATAAGCCACTTTCGTCTTTGTATTTATTACTTAGAGACAAAGCATAGCGACTGCAATTTTGTCCGGCCCTATCATTGTCCAGGTATAATTTTACCTGATTGTAACTTTCCATTACAGGTCTTGATTTTTCAAAAAAAGAAAGTGAATTGAGAACAATAAAATCAGTTGGATTTAATGATTGCTTTGCAGCATACACCTGATAAGAAAGAAAATCAAAGAAACCTTCAAATGCCGCTACCTCATCAGAAGCATTCTTAAATGTGGTAATATTTTTGGGAGAACTGGCAGATTTTATAAATGGATTCCTGATTTCAAAACTTCCGCTATCAGTTTTAAAACCTATACCGTAATACACCTTGTCATTCATTTGATAGCGAACTTCCCGGCAATATTTATCTGCAATATCATAAGGTATTTTTCTTTTCGCTAAGTAATTGATAAGATGTGGTGAGCTGAGCATAAAATCACCGAGAACAATAATCTTAGGTGTTGCAATTTCTTTAACAGAAATTGTTTTTATGGGCTGGTGAAGAAAAAAATTGCTATTCAGGTTTTTAATAAATTCTGCAGCAGTACAATTAAAATAAAGCATTCCGAAGTCTATCATATTCCCACCCTTACCCAGGCCATGATCGTACCAGCAATTTATTTTCCGGTCAACTTTAAAGGAAGGTGTTTTTTCATCCCGGAGTGGAGACAAATACCAGTAATCATTGCCCCAGATTTTTGCAGGCTTAGAACCAAGATCAGATAAATAGTCAACAAGGTCAATTTGTTTTGCTTCCGTAAAAGAAGAAATATTTTGTCCAGATTTCATAACACCACTATTCTTTTTCACTTACTGTTTCGCTAACAAAGTTAAACAACTGCCATGCCTTAAAACTATCCCCCTTGAATTTGAAGGGGGATGATTTGACTAAGAAAAAATAATTTTACAGCAGAAAAAATCAAGTAAATAAAAATCTATTGTATGAATACAAATGAAGTTGCCAAAGTGTACGATACTGTTTTAAGTATCCCCGGCATGAATGAAACAGTGAAGCTGAATATTCAAATCAGCAGAAAAAATGTATTGCTACTGAACCGTATTATTGAACGTGGCCTCACTATCAAAGACAATGATAAATCCGGCAGCCTGATGGATATTTTCTCCAAAGAATCTTTACAGGAACTGGGAGCATTTTCTGATGAATGTTTGAAGAAAGCTGGCCTGGTTGACTTGAATGAAAAATTGAAGGAACTGGACAATAAGTAAGAATTTATTGATACTTGTTATAAAACATTTTGAACCTATAGCTTTGAAATGGGTTCTTTAAAATACATCAAGTCAATCCATTCTTTGACCTTGTCAAACCGAAAGCCATAAATACTACTTTTTGATTTATCCTTATGCCCATGAGTAACAAGTCCAATCAACCTTCCTCTTGTATCAATTATTGGTGCACCACTACAGCCTTTAAATCTTTTATAATCTTGGATTGGTGATCCCAAATCCATTTCTATGAAGTATTCCCCAATTGATTTTATTGGAAGTCCCCAATAAAGTTGTTCCTCAAATTTCAATACGCCGTTTTCAAAATTTGGTCTAATTCGTCCGTAAAAACTACAAAGTTCACCCAAGCTAATTTCATAGTCATCATCAACAATTAACATAGACTTTCCGCCTTCATGAATAGTTATTTCACCAATTTCATTAAGTCTTAAAATTCTTTTTGGCTGAATGATATTATCAAGTAATTCTATCTCTTTAAAGGCTATATCTAATTTATCACCACTCTTATCAGGATTTGAAATGCAATAGGCCAAATCTTCACTATCCATTTCATTATCGAAAACTAATTTAGTCAAATAACTAAAGTCACCTAAGTAATATATCTCAGATTCATTATTTTTCATACGACCAGTTACAATACCTACATTTTGTCCTATATAGTCCGAAAAATGTGATACAGTACAGATAAAAAACCTGTTCTTGTATTTAATTATTACGCCTGAACCCACAGAAACTGGTTTCAGGTCAGTTAGAGTACCTCGTATAAGATGAATACAACAAGTTACTGTCAATTCAATTATTTCCATTACAATTAAATTCGGTTAGTATTTTTATTTGTACTTTCATTTACCCAAATATCTCCTGCTTCTTCATCCATATTTCCTTATATATCTTCGTCATTTCTTTATCCAAAAAAGAACGGTCAATCAAATCCATCACTTCTTCATTTCTACTGCTAAGAAGTTTAAAACTATTGTAATAAACTTTTTCATTTATCCGCAGATTTTCAGCCAGCGCTTTAAAGTCGGTTAATTTTATTCTCGCCTTTTTGCCATTCAATGTAAGGGCCAACTCTTCTTCATCTTTCGGGTTGAGCAGGTTTACATTCAGTAAGTCATACGCCGGGCTTAGTACAATACCTTCCGGCTGGTGCATCAATGAAAAATTCTTCAGGTGCATATCGTTGTTGCCGCACAAATAACTAAATAAAACCAGCTCAAAATAATTAAGCAGGTCAAGCCCTTTGTGGCAATAGTGGGCTACCAGTTTACCGGCTTTTTCATAAGAACTTTTGTATTTATTCTCCGTTAAAAATTCTGACAACTGGCACAGGTCCTCTATATGTATTTTCTTGCCTTCCACCCTGTCGAAACGCCTGGCAATATATACCATGCTGCCATCGCTGGCTTGCAGCAGCGTATGATCACACACTGGTATTTTAAACAGCCCGGCAAGGTGCATGGTAAGATCTTCTGTTTCCGGCATCATGGGGTAAGCGTGGTGCTGCGGCTTTAAAATAAATTCCCCCCAAAGGCCAACAATGGTTAAACGATTGTGACCTTTTTCTTTTTGCAGGGTAAGCGACAATTTTGGTTGTACTCCTGTAACTGCTATGCGCTGATTAACGGTTTGCTTGGCCAGCGACTCAATCAGTGCATCATCCAGTTGAAGCGTTGGCACTTCTGCTGTACCAAAAAATTTTTTGGCACAGGCTGGATGGTATTGAGCATCCCCGGCATCTTTATAACAAAACCAGCAATTATTCATGGTCATTTATTCAGGTTCTACTGTTACAGCCCCAATGGTGTCCCGGCAGGTGGTTAATAATAATTCAAAACGGTCGTTAGCTTTTACTTTCCAGTGGTCCACGGCAATATCCAGCAGCCAACCTTCTGGTATCAGGCCGTCAAAAAAAGGGAACAATACTTTACTGGTGTACGATTCTTGTTTCTTTGGCAGCGTCAGGCTGATGGGCTTGCTGTCTGGCTGTTGCAGGTACTGTTCGTCATACTGCAATACATAACCCTCATCCGTTTCTGAAAGCCGGGCAGCCAACACCCCATCGTACAATACTTTTGCAGTTTTAGCCATGTTTCTGTGCTTTTGGATTAACAATCAGCTCGGCACCAAACAACGCCAGTATCTGGTTAACTTTATCCATACGCATGGTGGTTTTACCCTGCTCAATTTCTCTTACCAGGCGAAGCCCTACACCAGCCTTGGCAGCCAGTTCTTCCTGCGTAAGGTTGCTTTGTTTTCGTTGTTGTTTTAAAAATGCTGAAGGGTTCATATTATACCTTTTAGGGTATAAAGATAGTAAATTTGTCTTTATTATACCGAAAAAGGTATAATTAGTGGTTTATAATAAATTATTATACCCTTAACGGTATAGATAGCCTAAATAAAAAAGGGGCATTACAGCAGCCCCTCGTCAGCAAAGCTATAATACCCTTCACTGGTAATGATAATGTGGTCAAGCACCTTAATGTCATGATAGCTTGCAGCCACTTTTATCTTTTGTGTTAATTCTTCATCGGCACGGCTTGGTTTAAGGTTTCCCGAAGGATGATTGTGAGAAAGTATAATTGACACTGCTAAAGATTTAATGGCAGCCGCAAGTATCAATCTTGGGTCTGCCACGGTGCCTGTTAAACCTCCTGCAGATGCTTCATAAACGCCAATCACTTTGTTACCTCTGTTGAGTAGCATTACTTTAAACTCTTCCTGCATCTCAATTGTATTTTCATTCCATAATTCTTTCAGCAGTTTATAAGAATCTTTAACGCTGCTAATCTTTGGTCTTTCAGAAGCCTTTACAGTCGTTTTATATATTAATTCTACTTCTGCCACTCTTGTCCATTCCGGAAATTGCATTGCTAACTGTTCCATAACATTTCATTTTAAAGATTTAAAAATTAATTATGGAACCTGTACCGCCTTTTGGCGACCAAGGCAATGAAGCAACGGAATAAATGATGGCCTTGTGTGTTTGCTTTGTGTTTATGCCGGACAGTTCATTGCCGCCACGGAGACAAAAGGCGAACTTTGT
>CAZRDD010000183.1:0-9247 GCA_964598675.1 uncultured Parafilimonas sp. | reverse complement strand
AGTGATGTGCATGTACACCTAACCTTCGACCCGCCATGGAACCGCGACATGATGAGCGAAGAAGCCCGGCTGGAGCTGGGTTTTATGTAAACCATTACGGCAAAAATTGCCCGGTTATTGGCAGTTGTTATACTGTATTCCCTCATTTATACCTTAGCAAGCCAAAAATCGCTTAATTCATTGCATCTTTGCAGCAATGTTTACAGCACGAAGCAACACCAAAACAATATCACCGAGGCATAACAGAATAGCGGTTTCTATCTTCTTTTACATAGCGGGCCTCACCTTTGCAAGCTGGGCCAGCCGCATACCCAATATTAAATTAAAACTAGGCCTTAGCGAAGCCGCCTTCGGCTCTGTATTATTTGCACTGCCCACCGGTTTAATGACGAGCCTGCCCCTTTCCGGTTACCTTGTTACCCGTTATGGCAGCAAAAAAGCAGTTACGGTGGCTGCATTGGCATATCCTTTTATACTGGTTTGGCTTGGTTTAGCAACAGCCGTGTGGCAGTTAACCCTTCTTTTATTTGTGTTTGGGCTGGTGGCCAATCTTTTTAATATATCCGTAAATACCCAGGCCGTAGGGGTTGAGTTAAAATACGGCCGTTCTATAATGGCTTCCTTTCATGGGTTGTGGAGCCTTGCCGGGTTTTGCGGCGCAGCAACAGGCATGCTGATGGTGTATTGTAATGTATTACCGGTGTACCATTTCGCCATTATTTTTATTTGCTCGTTAATAGTGGTGGTTTTTGCCCGGCAGTATGCACCCGATAAAGACAGTGGCAGTAAGGAAAAACAAAAGCTTTTTACCCAGCCCGATAATACCATATTAAAACTGGGGCTTATTGCTTTTGGCAGCATGGTAAGCGAAGGGGCCATGTTCGACTGGAGCGGTATCTATTTTCAAAAAGTATTGGCGGTGCCAGCCAACCTGGTATCTTTTGGTTTCGGCGCTTTTATGAGCACTATGGCCGGTGGCCGTTTTGCGGGTGATGCGTTGGTTACCCGGTTTGGTGTAAAACGTATGTTACAGGTAAGCGGTATTTTTATTGCCGCAGGGTTGCTTGTTGCCGTAATATTCCCTTATTTCTATTCCGCTGTTTTCGGCTTTCTGCTGGTAGGCTTTGGGGTATCATCGGTGGTGCCCATGGTGTATGGCCTGGCAGGCAAATCAACTAAAATACCACCGGGTGTAGCCATCGCCTCTGTTTCATCCATAGGGTTCCTCGGTTTTTTTATCGGCCCCCCATTAATAGGTTTTATTGCGCAAGCCATCAACCTGCGGGTGTCTTTTGCATTAATAGCCGTGCTTGGTTTTGGCACTACTATTATGGCCACTTTTGTAAAAACGGAGCATACAAATTAACCGCCCGGTTAATTTTAGTAAAAAGGCGGGTGACAGATTAAGCAAATCTCCAGGGTGGTGGCAGTTTTTAGCAGATGCCATGCCCCCGATTTTACATTTCGTTAGTATAGGTATTTATCAAGTTATTCATATAATTTACGACCTTCCCGCTTCAAAAAACTTCACTGCTTGAAAAATTATAAATTGTTTGGCGCAAGCCTTTTATCGGGCATTTTGCTTTGGGCCGCGTGGCCGCTTTCGCCGCTTACTTTTTTAATATTCATAGCCCTTAGTCCCCTGCTTTACCTGGCAGATGTGGTTACCAATAAAAGGCTGTTCTTCCTGCTGGCCTTTATTACCCTGCTTGTATGGAATGTATTAGCCACCTGGTGGATATGGAACTCCACCGATGTTGGCTCTATTGCAGCCTTCATAGCCAACAGCCTGGTAATGTACCTGCCCTGGTGGGGTTACCGGGTTGCCAAACGCAAATTTGGCCAGGGTACAGGGTATGTAGCCCTGGTGTTGTTTTGGATGAGCTTTGAATACATACACCTTAACTGGCAATTAAGCTGGCCCTGGCTAACCCTGGGCAATGTTTTTGCCTCCAACCCCGATTGGGTGCAGTGGTACGAGTACACCGGCACCAGCGGCGGAACCCTTTGGGTACTGCTGGTTAACATACTGGTGTACAAACTGCTTGCAAAATATATGGGTACGCAGCACCAAAAATTTACCATTGTAAAACTGGTACCGGCGGCAGTAACACTTATTGTGCCATTTATCATATCCATCATCGTAAAGCCGGGGGATAGCCCCGCACCGCAGGCTGGCAATGCCCCTGTGCCCAATGTGGTGATTGTTCAGCCGAATATTGACCCTTACGGAAAAATTGACCAGGGCACTGTTGGAGAACAGGTAATTAGGTTGCTAAAGTTAACCAACAGCCAGCTTGACTCCTCCACCAAACTGGTGTTGTGGCCGGAAACGGCTATGTCTGGCGAGGGGCTTTTTGATGAAGAGGTGTACCATTTTTCTGCCTACCAGCCCATTTTTCAGCAAGTGCAGCGCATACCCGGTGTTACATTGGTAACGGGTATTGAAGTGCTTAAAAACTATGGGCCGGAGAAAAAAACGGTAACTGCCAGGGCCTACGGCAACGGTGCTGGTTATTACGATGCTTACAATGCGGCGATAGCCATAAAAGCGGGTGTGCCGCCAGCGTATTATTACAAAAGCAAGCTGGTACCCGGTGTAGAAACCCTGCCCGGCTTTTTGCGCTGGATGGCGCCGGTGTTTGAAAAATTTGGAGGCACCACTGGTGGGTATGGTGTTCAGGATGAGGCTTCTGTATTCAGCCAGCCCGGTCAGCCTTATGTAGTGGCCCCCATTATTTGTTACGAAAGTATTTATGGCGAGTATGTTAGCACCTATGTAAAAAAAGGGGCCAACCTGCTAACCATTATGACAAACGACGGCTGGTGGGGCAATACCCCCGGCCACAAACAGCATTTGCAGTACGCCCGGTTACGGGCTATTGAAACCCGCCGCTGGGTGGCACGCAGCGCCAATACAGGTATAAGTGCAGTGATTGATGAAAAAGGTAACATAAAAGAAACGCGCCCCTGGGCCGAGGCCGCTGTGTTAAAATACAGCATACCTGCACTAACCGGGCAAACATTTTATGTACGCTATGGCGATGTGTTGTCTAAAACTGCACTGGCTTTAGGGGCAGCCATGCTGGCATGGTTACTGGTTAGCCTGGCTAAAACCAGGTGGGGCCATAAATAACTTACGTATATGCAAAAGCAATTTTTATACAAGGGGCATGTGGTTAACTACGGCGATGAAGGGGCCGGTTTGGCGCTGGTACTGCTGCACGGTTTTGCGGAAGACAGTACCATTTGGGCCGCACAGGTTGAATTTTTAAAGGAAAAATATCGGGTGATTACACCGGATATGCCAGGCAGCGGCCAGTCTGCATACAACCCGGAACTTGAAAGCATTGAAGATTACGCTGCCGTTACGGAAGCATTGCTCAAACAGGCAAACGTTGACCAGTGCATTATGCTGGGGCATAGCATGGGGGGCTATATTATGCTGGCCTTTGCCGCATTGTATCCACAATATCTTAAAGGCATTGGTTTTGTAAATTCAACCGCCTTTGCCGATAGCGAGGAGAAGAAGCTGAACAGGGATAAAGGCATAGCCGTTATGGAGGAATATGGCGCACAGGCGTTTATAAAAACCACCACCCCAAACCTTTTTTCGGCGGGCTATAAAAAGCAATATGCCGCAAAGGTGGAGGCGCTTATAACAAAAGGTGCCGGTTTTACTACAGCCGCCCTGCAACAGTATTACCGAGCCATGAAAAACAGGCCAGACCGTACCGCTGTACTTAAACAAAGCGGGTTGCCGGTGTTGTTTATTGCCGGTACGGAGGATGTTGCAGTACCATTGGCAGATACTTTGAAGCAGGTACATCAGCCTTTGGTAAGTCATGTTACCATATTCGACGGCACCGGGCACATGGCGATGATGGAGGCTGCGGATAAAGCCAACCAGGCCATTGCTGCATTTGCAAATTATTTAGTTGAGCTGGATAAAGAAGCTTAGCTACTGAAGGTATATTGCCATTTTTTGTGTAGTTTACAACCCTGCTCAATGTTAAATAACCCTTACACTTAAAATGAGATATAGCAAGCTGTATATATGTTTTTTAGCGCTGCTTTTGTCAAAAGCAGCAGTTGCCTCGCACATCTCAGGCGGGGAACTTTTTTATGAATATGTAGGCCCTGGTTCAGCAACAAATACAGATGTATACCGGCTAACAGTGCGCCTTTTCAGGGAGTGTAACTCAACAGGCCAGCAACTTAACTACGAAGATGTTAATATTGGTATTTTTTCTACAGCCAGTAACAGCCTGGTAACAACAGTACGTTTAACCAGGTTGTGGTTAAACGACCCGCCCGTTTTGCAAAATACACCGGGTGCCATACCCTGCTTAACAGGCGATGGCAGCCTTTGTTATCAAATTGGGCTTTTTAATGCTACGGTGGAGTTGCCCCGCACCGCCAAAGGGTATACATTAAGCTGGGTGCGTTGTTGCAGGCAGCAGGTAATCAACATTCAAAATACCCCCTACCCCGACCAGGCAAGGGGCGCTACTTTTATTACCCATATACCCGGCACCAGCGAGTTGCCAACAGGGTTTAACAGTTCGCCGCAGTTTGTGGTTAAAGACACGGCATTGGTTTGTGCCAATAAAGATTTTACGCTTGATTTTAGTGCTTTTGACCCCGATAACGACTCGCTTGCGTATAATTTTTGTGAAGCCTATATTGGCGCCACTCCCCCAGACCCCGACCCTTTGCCCGCTGATACGTTAACCCTTACACCGCTGCCATACCTTTCACCATATTCAGGGGCTTCCCCCCTTGGCAGCAATGTAACTATCAATCGTAAAACGGGTATTATCAGCGGTAAGGCACCTGCCATACCGGGTAAATATGTAATTATGGTTTGTGTGGAAGAATACAGGAATGGGCGGCTCATCAATATTCATCACAAGGACTTTATTTTGAAAATAGCCAATTGCGATTTTGCCTCGGCCGAGCTGCATCCATCGTACCTAACCTGTAATGGGTTTGGGCTGCAGTTTCAAAACGAGTCCACCTCGGCATCCATCTATTCCTAGTATTGGGATTTTGGCGTACCGGGCATAACAAACGATACCTCGGCACAGGCGCAGCCGTTTTATAATTTTCCCGACAGTGGCACCTACAAGGTAAAATTAGTGGTTAACAGGGGCGGCAGTTGTGGCGACTCGGCCACAACACTGGCTAAAGTATATCCCGGTTTTAAGGCCAATTTTGGTTACGCCCTTAAATGTTTGCCCGATGTTACCAGCTTTTTTGATTCGAGTACCACCAGGTATGGTAAATTGGATAGCTGGCTATGGGATTTTGGCGATGGTAACACCATCTCCAATAACCCTAACCCCACCTACCAATATGCAACAGCGGGGGCAAAGAATGTAACCCTTACCGTAACCAACACCAAGGGGTGCAGAGACAGTTTAAAAACGGCTATTAATGTGCGGCACATACCCTTACTTACCGTTTACCCAAAAGATACCGCCATTTGCCTGTTGGACAGTCTGTTATTAAAAGTAAGCGCCAACGTGCCCAGCACTTTTACCTGGCAGCCAAATACAGCTATCACTGGTATAAACTCTGCTTCACCAACCGTTTTTCCGCAGTCGAACACCGCCTATATTGTAGCGGCTGATGATGGGCTTGGCTGCACTAACACAGATACTGTTTCGGTTACCGTTAATGCATTGCCAGCGGTAACTACTATAGCCGATGCCACTATTTGCAGTGGTAATACCATTGCGTTAACCACCAGCGGTACAGGCAGCACTTACCAGTGGCAGCCCGCTACAGGTATCTCAAACCCGGCACAAATTAGCCCGGTGGCCAGCCCTGTTATAACAACACAGTATGTGGTAACGGCATTAAGCTCCGCTGGCTGCCAGGCAAAGGACACAGTGAATGTTAATGTGAATATTTCGCCAACGGTTAAGGTGTCAAAAGATACTTTGTTATGTGTTGGCGGTTCATATCATCTTAGCGCAGTACCCTCTGCTACGGTAGTATACACGTGGTCGCCTGCCGAAGGGCTTGATAGTACATCTGTATCCGGGCCCGTAGCGTCGCCGGTTAAAACAACCACTTACACCGTATTGGTTACCGACAGCAACAGTTGTACCGCCACAGCACCGCTCACCATAAACGTAATACCGGCACCAGTATTTACCATAACGCCCACCTACAAAAATATTTGTAATGGCGACAGCCTGCTTGTTACTGCCACCGGTGGCGATGTTTACCAATGGATGCCTGTTGCTAATATTACCAGCGATACCAGTGCGGTTACCACAGTATATCCTGTACTAACAACCAGCTACAGTGTGGTAATAACCAATAATACCTGCCATGTGGCCGATACCCTGCAAACCTCCGTTAGGGTTAGCCAGCATTTTAAGTTAACTGCCACCAAACTAAACGATGTAGATTGTTTTATAAGCCAGACAAAATTGCAAGCCACCGGCGGCATAAAATATTTATGGCAACCTGCTGAAACGCTTGATAATGCAGGCATCGCCAACCCGGTAGCATCGCCCATTGAAACAACCACTTATTACGTAACCGCCAGTAATGGTACCGCTTGTGTTGAAAAAGACAGTGTTCAGGTTAAGATAATTACAGCAAACGCAACCAATGGTTATTACCTTGCCTCTGCATTTACCCCCAATGGCGATGGGCATAATGACTGCTTCAGGGTGAAGGATTGGGGGGGTATAAAAACCATACAGTTTTCAGTATACAACCGTTGGGGGCAACGTATTTTTTATTCTGCAAGCCCCTCGGGCTGTTGGGATGGCACTTATAACGGTGTGCCTCAGGCATCCGGTACTTATGTGTACCAGGTTTCGGCCAATACCATTTGCGGGCCGGTATACCGTAAAGGCACTATTGTACTTGTTAGGTAAAGGGCTGTATTGCTGCGTTTTTTATAAATGCACCAGGGGGCCTGCACCTGTGGCATAATAAACAACCCAATAAGTTAAATGATTTTAACGCAACAAAACCCGGCGTAAAAACGTCATATATTCACATAGTATAAAAGTTGGTAAAATACAGGTACACAAAAGCAACCTGTTGTGCGGATATTTACGTTTTATAATGTACAAAAACCGGGATGAGAAAATACCTTGCGTTATTAATACTTCTTTTTATAACGGTGCCTTCTTTTGCATTGCATATAGCAGGGGGAGAGCTTTATTACACCTACTTAGGGCCGGGCAATACAGCGGGTACCGACAGGTACCAGATAACCCTGCGCCTTTTTAGGGAGTGCCACCCGGTAACCCCCACCAGCCAGCAGGCTGCGGCAATGCCTACAGAAGTAGAAATAGGCATATTTACCAATACTGCCAGCGCAGGTAGCTTAACCCAAACACTAATTGTAAACCGTACCCATTACAGCGAAATAAGCCTTCAGGCACCCATGGTGTGCATTGTTAACCCCCCGCAGGTTTGTTACCAGATAGGTTATTTTACTTTTACAACAGACCTGCCCAAACAGCCTTATGGCTATACCATAGCTTACCAAACATGTTGCCGTACCTTCAGTATTCAAAACATACAGTTTTTTAGTATTGATGGCCAGCGTACCCCCGGCGAAGGCGCTACCTATACATGCACCATACCTGGTACGAATACGCTGGGTGAAACCGAAACCAATTCCAGCGCTGTTTTTGGAGTAAAAGATACGGTGTTGGTTTGCCAGCAGAAAAAGGTGTCGCTCGATTTCAGCGCTACCGACCCCGACTCTTCCAACCCGCTTTATGGAGATTCCCTTTCCTACTCATTTTGCGCGGCGTACGACAGGGGGGCTGCAAATAGCTCCGGCGATGTTGTGCCTTCAAATCCACCCTTTAACAATGTTACTTATACCAATGGCTACAGCGGCGGCACACCGTTGGGTGCAAATGTGGTAATTAACGCCACCACTGGTATAATTACCGGCACCATTGGGTCTGCGGGTGGTTATGTGGTGAACGTTTGTGTTGCTGAATGGCGGCATGGCAAAATAATAAGCATACACCGTAAGGATTTTTTACTGCGGGTGGCTGCCTGCGATTTTGCAGCTGCAGAACTTAATCCTACTTATGTAAACTGCAACAGCTATACGATGAATTTTCAAAACGAGTCTTCATCTTCGGCAATAACCTCTTACTACTGGTCGTTTGGGGTACCCGGCACCAGCGCGGATACATCAACATCCCCCACCCCTAAATATACTTACAGCGATACAGGTACCTATACGGTAAAACTGGTGGTGAACAGGGGGCAGCAATGTTCAGATTCCGCCACTACCCAGGCAGCGGTATACCCAGGCTTTTCAGCCAATTTTGGTGTAGTTGGCAACTGCCTGCAAACGCCGTACAGGTTTATTGATTCATCTGTTATAAAATACGGCACTATAAACCATTGGGCTTGGAATTTTGGTGATAATTCGCCCGGTGATACTACGCAAAACCCCGTGTACAAATACACAACGCCCGGTACTAAAAACGTAACGCTAACCATTAGCAATACCAAGGGCTGCGAAGAAACGGCCTCA
The DNA here is from genome assembly GCA_964598675.1 of uncultured Parafilimonas sp. GTDB lineage: Bacteria > Bacteroidota > Bacteroidia > Chitinophagales > Chitinophagaceae > JABDFW01. The sequence continues at coordinate 708 of CAZRDD010000183.1, read as the reverse complement.
AAACTGGTGGATGTAAGGGATAAGCCGGTTATTTTGCTGCCCTTTAGAGATACTTTGATATGCAGTGTTGATACCCTGCAGTTGTTTGCCTCCACCAGTGCAGTTTCGGGTTTTACATGGTCGCCGGTGTATAATATTATAAACCCGGCAACTGCCAGCCCATGGGTTTACCCCAAAACTACTTTTACCTACATTGTTTTGGCTGATGACGGGCATGGGTGCAGTAATACCGATTCGGTAATTGTACGGGTTGCAGACAAAGCCTTTGTTAGCTTAGGCAACGATACCACCATTTGCGGGGGGGATACAGTGCTTTTAAATACCACATCAAATGCTTTGTATTTTGCATGGCAGCCTGCAACCCGGCTAAACAGCCCATCTGTTATGCAGCCCTATGCCAGCCCCCAAAGCACCACCACCTATACAGTGGTGGCAAGCATAAGTAAAAAATGCACCGCCACCAGCAGTATTACTTTAAAAGTGGTGCCTTACCCTTACGCCAATGCAGGGCCCGATACCAGTGTTTGCTTTGGCAAAGCAGTGCAATTGCATGGCAGTGGCAATGGCAGTTCGTTTACATGGGCACCAGCAAATACGCTTTACCGCGCAAATACATTTACGCCAACAGCAGGCCCGCAAAGCACCACCACCTATGTTTTAAAGGTTTATGATACGCTGGGTTGCCCCAAGCCCGGTATTGATTCCGTT
>CAZRDD010000182.1:0-9279 GCA_964598675.1 uncultured Parafilimonas sp. | reverse complement strand
GGTAAAAAATATTGGCCAGCGTAACCAGTACACGTTCGGCACCACCAGTGTGCAGGCGGTCAATAACATGTGCAATGCTTAATTTGGGTATGCTGCCGGGGCTATTCAATATAACGGTTTACTGCAAAGAAATGCAAAAGTTATTTTACACGGAGGCGCAACCGGCTAATAACTTATTTTTATTTCCTGCGTGTTATCGCCATCCACCATAAACCTTGCATCGTTAAAGGATGGTGGCCCCATAAAGCCTTTTGCGTTGTTGGATGCACCGGTGCCTTCTTTGGGTATGCCTATAAAGTTAAGGTCTAATTTGCCATTGTTATTTTCATCGTGGTAGCATGCAACGGCATAAACGCCCTTGGGTATACCATCAAATAAAACAGTACATGTATTGTTAATCACCCCGTTGTATGACAGCCTAAAAGCCTTTGTATGGTCTTTGGGGTAGCCATCTTTTTTATTATATAAAGCAATGTACAGGCTGCCTTTACTGTTTCTGAACCCGGTAATTTTTACCGTAAGGTTATATGCCTGCGCCGATGTATAGCCATATAAAAAAAGACAAACTACTAAAAGCAAAAAAGCGGATGGTTTCATTAAACAGAATTATGATACAACTTTAATTACAAGGCTGCGCAAGGTAAAAAATAAAACAGTTAATGTTGTTCTTAATGCTTTGTTCTAACTTTTCTTTACTATTTTACCTTTTTTAACCCCTTACTATGAAGAAATGGCTTAAGCGGATATTGTACTTACTCACTACCCTGTTTGTGCTTTTTAATGTTTTAATAGCCATACAGGCGTACCACGCTACCCGTTTTTATGATAGCAGTGCAGGTACAACTGCAAAAAGGCGGCTGGCTGACATGAGTACAGGTGAAAAGCTGAATGCTGCTTTGTTTGGGGTAAAAGTGCCTAAAAGAGCAGTGGTTGATACACTTGCGGTGCCGCACAGAAGCATTACGCTTAAAACAGCAGATGGCCTTACGCTTGCGGGCTGGTATGCCGTTAATAAAGGCACTGCGGGTACACCTGCAAAGGGCACGATTATTATGTTTCATGGCCATGCTGATTGCCGTAACGGTATTATTAAAGAAGCAGAGGCATTTTATGCCATGGGGTACAGTTTGTTGATGGTTGATTTTAGGGCGCATGGGCAAAGCAGTGGCAATACCTGCACTATCGGTTACGAGGAGGCTAAAGATGTTAAGGCTGCCTACGATTTTGTTGCTGCTGCCGGGGAAAAAAATATTGTGTTATGGGGCATTTCATTAGGGGCCTCCACTATTATTAAAGGGGTACATGATTATACATTAAAGCCAACGAAAGTTATATTAGAAATGCCTTTTGGCAGTTTGTTTGATGCCGTAAAAGGGTTTACCCGCATTAACCATGTACCTGAAGAACCTATTGCGGCGTTGCTTACTTTTTGGGGCGGTGCCGAGCATGGCTTTTGGGCATTTGGTATGAAGCCGCAGGAGTATGCCCGCAGCTTACAATGCCCGGTGCTGTTACAACGTGGCAAAAATGATATAAGGGTAACCGAAGGCGAAACGCAGGAAATTTATAATAACATTACTGTGGCTGATAAAACACTGGTGGAGTATGCCAATTGTGGCCATGAAAGCCTGTACAGGAAAGACAGTGTTAAGTGGGTACAAACCGTAACACGTTTTTTAAGTAACCGGTAACCTTGTATGCTTTCACAAAACAAGGTTACCAGTTATGCCAATTAAAGTTTAACCAGCAGCCCTACGCCAATAAGCGACTTTAACTGCAAGGCTGGTGATGTGTGGTTTTTGCCAAAAAGCCTTACATCATCATCATATATCATATCAATGCTCCAGGTTGCTGAAAGTACTTTTGATAATTTGGCAATAAAAATGTTGTTCATATTAATGTCAATATTCTGCGGGTTATGGGCATAATTGGTAAAGAGGTCTAACCTGCCTTTATACGTAATTATTTTATTAAGCGGCTTTGTATAGCTGATGGTGGCAAAAGCACCAATTTCGCTCTTGGCTTTTTTACCGGGTGTAACACCATAAGCCCCGGCTGCAGAAAGGCTGTCGTCGTTTACAATAAGCAACCGGCTGGTAACAGGCGATACAAATATTGACAGCTCCGGTACGGGGTGATAATCCAAACCCACGCTTAACAATACATACGCCGGGGCGAGTATATTGGAGGAAAGTACTTTGGTATTATTATCAGGATATGAGTAGCCCTTAAAAAATTGTGAGCGAAAATTAAAGAGGGTGGTAAGGTTAAGTTTGGGGTTAAGTTCGTAGCCGTATTTAGAAAGCAGGTCAACCCGGTCGTCGTTTTTTCTGGCACCGGTGCTGGTTGTTTTTGAGTAGCCAACGTTTATGTCAAGTGTATTATCCCAACTGTTTTTGCCTTTTTTATAATAAGCATGCCCGCCAATATATGCGTTAAGTGCCATGGAGAAATCATCGCCACCCGCAGCCCAGTTGCTAAGCGAACCCTGGGCAAGGTTTAAACTGAATATACTGCCCGTATGCCACAGCTTTGGCATCGTGTCGTTAGGGTCTTTGGTGATTGTTTTGGCTGCATCTGCCTGCAGGCTTTTTACGGTTTGGTCCTGTGCCGATAAAATGTTTGCTGAAAGGAGACCAAGAGCGAAAAAGATAAACTTCATAAAAAAAATTAAAAGGTGTTTTAAAAGTACGTTTACATTAAACGCCCGTTATTACAACAGGCCGTATTACAATGCAGTGTGTAACTGGGATGGCTGGTGTAATAAGTTTTTGCGGCCTATTGTTTTTGGCAATAAACTTTTTCTGCGGAAAAGTAATAAAAACAACTATACCCATTTACATGGATATGCTTTTGCGGGAAAATATAACAGAACCTGGTATGGCTTTGCCTTAGGGTTTTATAATAACCTTTGTGCCTGGCGGCAATGTTTTATATAGTTCTTCAATGTCTTCATTTTTAAGGCTTATGCAACCATCGGTCCAGTTTTCAAAGCGGTCAATGGTGTAGCTTTCGTGCGGCCATGTGCCGTGTATGCCAATGCCGCCACCTATTTGTGCGTCCTTTGGTATTAAGCCTTGTGCTTTACGCGCATTAAATTTAGCGTAGCTTTCAGCAGTAGGATAGTCGAGCATAATAAACTTAGCCCATTTTTCATGCGGCCTTTTACTCACTATGGTAAAAGTGCCTTCCGGTGTTTCCCGGTCTCCTTCTACCATTTTATCTTTCAGGTCTTTGTTGCCAAATACAACAGGGTATTTTACCAGCCATCCCTGGTCATCGTACAGTGTTAATTCGTAGTTGTGTTTGGTGATGATAATATAATAACCCTGGCCAGTTAATTTTTTTGAACGGAATGAAGTTGATACAATAAAAAATAGTAATAAGGTCAGCAGCTTTACCGGATTGTTCATGCAAAAAAGGGATTTACACAATAGAACGCTTTTTTTGTTAAAAGTTTATATTTTATCTATAAAATTTTGATTAAAAATTGCAAGGTGTAATTGGGTAGCTGATAGATAATGGGCAGCGATATGGATTATGCTTTTTTGTATCTGCAATTGCAAGGGTAAATACATTACAAAGGCCCCGGGGAACCGGAGCCTGTATAATGCACAAACGAGAAGAAAAGCTATTTTATTAATGTTTGCTAAGTGTATGTTAGTGTTACTGTGCCGCAAATTATTTTTGCTGCTTGTTTTTTATTACCAATTGCTAAATCTTAAGCCTACAGTGTAAGGGTATTGCACTACTGCATCTGTTTGCAGTGCGTTTATACTGTAGCTGCCGTAAAGCCTTATGGGGCCAATACCAAGTTCGGCTATGTAAGCAAAGCGCCAGGGGTCAAGGTCAAAATCTCCACTTAGCTTTTGTTTGCCACGTTCCCTGCTAACCTGTTTTGTATGGCTGCCTATGCGGTAGCCTGCACTTACGCCGGTACTAAAGCTGAAACCTCTTTTACGGTCGGGGGTGGCATTTATGTTAAGCATTAATGGTGCGGTAAGGTAGCCAACATACAGTTTGTTCTTAGTAAAGTCTGGCGTATCCCGGTACAGGTAAACAGGATTTTTGTTGTAGCTTATATTGTTTTCGTACCTAAAGTTGTACATCTCCATACCCAGGCCGTATTTAAGGTTAAGTACATGGTGGGTAATGTTAAGCTTTTGCATAAAAAACCAGATGTTTACGTTAGACGACTTGTTGGTTATAAGGCTAAGGTCGTTTTTAGTAAAGGGTGCGCCTGTACCCGCATGTAAAAAACTATTTACTGCCGGTGTGCCATACGCTGTATTATCGCGCCAGTTGGCAAAGCCCAGGTCTAATATAAACCAGTTGGTACTGATGTTGGAGTGTATTTTGTTTTTGTTACGCTTGCTAAAAAGGTTTACATCAAACGAGTAGTGGTGGTCGCTGTTGTTGTAACCCGTATCGTTGTTGTTGCTGCCTTTGTTTTTTTGAATAATAATAAAGTTGCCAACGTGTATGGTATCCGGTGCATCTTTTTTTGTAGAGTCAGTCTGGGCAATACCCTGCAGGGTGAGCGATAGCGCCACCATGCCTGCTAATAAACGTTTCATAATAGTAGTGTTAAAAAAATTCAAATTGTTTGCGGTGTTTTTCAAGGGTTGCTAACGTACGGGTTAATTGGTTTCTTTTTTTGACCTTGCGCCAAACAGGCGGCCTGCACGTTTAAAAAATCCTTTTATTTTGTCTTTGTTCAGTTCCAGTGCCCCCACGTACATGCTGCGGTCATCATCATTGGTGTCCAGCTCTTTGTAGGCTACCGTTGTTACAACGGGTGGTTTTTCGTATACAGTAGCATTTTGTGTTCCTTCGCTGGGGTTGTTATCTTGATGTTTATTGATAGCAACCGGGTTATCTGTTTGTGTATTACCTGTTTCTGCCTTTATTACTGGCGGATCAATACGGAAGGAGGGATCCGGTTTAACAATGCTAGCTAAAGTAGCATCGTTGTTTTGTGTGCCACTGGTGGTTGCCTCCGTATGGGCATCCTCTGGTGTTACAGCCCCTTGCTGTACTTTTACTTTCGGGTTATGTTTTACAAACGCAACAACAGCAGCCGGATTTTTTACTATTGCCGTTGCATTTTTAGCCCCGCTGGCCGCTGTTGCCGTATTGGGTTCAGCCAGTTGTTTTTTGGGCTCAACTGCCACAGATGTAATAGTTTTTTTGGTCTCGCTGCCTGTTGATGCAATACCCCGTGTGTCTGTTGAAGCGTTTTTTGGGTACAGCCACCAGCCCAGTGCCACCAGGCCAATAAGTGCAGCGGCCGCTGCAACCCTGGTAAAATACAGGTAACCAACTTTTCTTTCTTCTTTGCGGTACAGGCTGCTTTTATCTGCAAATGTTATTGCTTCCGGCTGCAAAACAGTTTGCTTTAGTAAGGTAAACTCCTCCTGTAACCGTGGGTGCTGCAGTACAAAGTTTTCCACTTTATCGCTGGCCGCAGCATCAAGTTCCCTGTCTATATACAGTAAAAAAAACTCCTCGTAATTATTTATGTTTATATCAACATCTGTTGTTTTAAACAGGATTGATTTATCAGGAAAAACAATTCCGTCTTCCGGTTCCAGCTTCATTTGCTGAAATATTTCCAGCTCCGCTGCCATGTCGGGGTTTTGCTGCACAAAAAGTTCTACTTCCGCACGCTGCTGAGGATTTAGTTCATCATCTGCGTACAGTAAAAAAAACTCTTCGTAATTGTTTCTGTTTACTTTCATAATTACATCACATTTTCAGGGCTCACCAAATAGTTTCTTAATGTTAACCTTGCCCGGTGTAAATATACTTTTACCTGGCTTTCGTTTAGTCCCATAATCTGTCCTATTTCTTCATAACTGTATCCTTCATAATCTTTTAGCAAAACAAGGCTTTTTTGTGTTTCGCTCAACCTGTTCAATGCCTCATGCAGGTTTTTCTTCATGTCATTCACCTGGTAGCTTTGCACCTTGGCTTCTGCATGAAAGCTGTCTTTTAGCTGAATCCTTTTTGCCTTTCTAATATGGTCTATCATCTGGTTATAGGCCACCGTAAAAAGGTATGGCTTGCTTTTTTCATTATCCACGGCATCCCTGTTGCGCCACATTTTTTCAAAAGCCGTTTGCACAATATCCCTCGCATCCTCTTCATGGCGAATATTCTTCACTATAAAGCGAAACACGTTGTCAGCGTAAAGGTTAACACATTCGTTATATTCTCGTTCGGTCATAAACAGCGGGTGTCAGTTTCTCTCGTTCGTTACCATTGTGTTACGGCGCACAAAACAAAAAGTTACAGCATTTACTGTATTTTTTGCAAAAATGCTGTTTTGCAGGTGCAAATAACTACAAAAATGGCCTTTTTGCTTTGTACGGGTTAATAACTGGCGCTTATGCAGGCTGTTTTTTGTTACCAGTGCTTACATTTACAAAAACATAAGCATGAGGACATTATATGCCTGCACTGCAATTGCGCTGTTATTAATTGCCAATAGTACCCTTGCCCAGCAGGCGCAGCCGCTGAATGCCCCCGAAAAAATACTGTACAATGCCAAAATATTTACGGCAGATGCAATGCACCCCTTTGCCGAAGCGGTGGCTATTCGTGGCAATACTTTTATTGCCGTTGGCAACCTGGCCGAGGTTAAAGCAGCCGCAGGTAAAAACGCGGTGTTAATTGATATGCACGGGCAATGTATTTTGCCCGGATTGATTGACAGCCATAACCACGCAATTGAAGGAGGAGAGGGGCTTTTGAGGGCTAATGTAAATGACAGCACCACCACTGTTGAGCAATTGGCCGCTTATGCTGATGAGGTACGTAAAAGCGGGTTGGGCATGATTGGTAATGTTTTGGTGATAGAGGGCCTTAACATTGAAACATGGTCGCATATTGAGGAACTGGCCCACACTTTTAACAACGGTGCCTACGAAAAGTTGCCTGTACTGCTGCGTGGCAGCGATGGCCATACCGCGTGGGCCAATGCCACGCTGGCCAATACAGCAGGTATAAACAAAGCTTTTATACAAGGCCTGCCCGAAAGCAAGCGCAAATATTTTGGTTACGCTGCATCATTTGAACCAAATGGTTTTTTTGCAGACAGCGGTTTTTATAAAGTAAATGCAGTGTTGCCCGATGCCCATACCGATTATAAAAAAGCAGGGGTAAAGGCGATGGAGTATAACAACAGCCTGGGTATTACCGCCCTGTTAGACCCTGCTGCTGGTAATATGCACAGCGAACAAAATAATATACTGGACGCTTATCAAACACTTTCAAAAAGTAATTTGCTAACCGCGCATATCTCTGCCGTTGTGGTGGCCGATGCCAATGGCAATGCACAACAGCAGATTGATAAGCTGAAAGCGCTTCAAAAAAAATACAACAGCACCACAGGGCTGCGGGTGCTTGGGTTTAAAATTTTTGGTGATGGCGTTATTGAATACCCCACCCAAACAGCGGCCATTTCAGTCCCCTACACCAACAGCGGCGCACAGGGCGCGTTGATGTTTGACCCGCAAAAGTTTGCAAATTTTGTAACCCTGGCCGATAAGCAAGGGCTGCTGGTGCATGTGCATGCCATTGGCGACCTTACTGTAACCGAAACCCTTAATGGTTTTGAAGCAGCCCGTAAAGCCAATGGCTACAATGGCCTGCCGCATACCATTACCCATATTCAAATAGCCAGGCCCCAGGACTTTGCCAGGTTTAAACAGTTGCATGTACTTGCATCGCTGCAGCTTTTATGGGCGCTGGGCGACCCAACCACCATTGATATTGTAAAACCTTATATAGCCCCCGAACTTTACCGTTACCAATACCCCGCACGCAGCTTATTGCAGGCTGGTGCCACCATTTGCGGTGCCAGCGACTGGAATGTTAGCACGGCTAACCCCTTTATGGCAATTTATGAGGCAGAAACGCGCCGGGGTAAACTAGGCGTGCTGGATAGTACGCAGTGCATGCCCCGCCAGGAGATGTTGTATGCCTACACCATAAATGCCGCAAAAGCGCTGATGCAGGAGAAAAACATAGGGTCAATTACACCTGGTAAATATGCCGACCTGGTATTGGTTGACAGGGATGTGCTTACCGTTAACCCCGAAGCAATGAAAGAAACAAAAGTTCTGTGGACGATGTTTGAAGGTAAACTGGTGTATGAAAGCAAATAGTGCTTTGGTGTAAATATCTTTGGAGCATTAATGTGTTATTGCTGTTTTTCAATAAATACTCATCGCACAAATTCATTTTATGCAGTACGAAGTATACCAGGTAGATGCATTTACAAACCAGGTGTTTGGCGGCAACCCTGCTTGTGTGGTGCCATTAAAGGAGTGGCTGCCAGATGCATTGCTGCTTAAAATTGCCAAAGAAAACGCAGTTGCCGAAACGGCTTTTTTTATTGTGGGCGCTGATAGCATTGCCCTGCGCTGGTTTACCCCCGAATTTGAAATGGACCTCTGCGGCCACGCCACCCTTGCCAGTGCCCACGTGCTTAAAACGTTTTTAGGGTATACCAATAGCCAGATAGTTTTTACAACCGCAAGCGGGCCTTTAACAGTTACGGCCGGGGGTGAATTTTATGCATTAGATTTTCCTGCACGGCCGCCGCAGCCTGCCTTGTTGCCGGAAGTAATAAAGCGAAGCCTGGGCAAACAGCCACTGGAGGTGTTGAAGGCAAGGGATTATGTGCTGGTGTATGAAAATGAGGAAGATGTGAGAAATATACAGGTTAACCGGCAGATACTGGACGAGATAAATATTGACCCTGGCGGGGTGATTGTTACTGCAAAGGGTAATAACTGCGATTTTGTGTCCCGCTTTTTTACACCGCAGGCTTCCATTTTCGAGGACCCTGTTACAGGTTCAGCCCATTGTTCCCTTATACCATACTGGAGCGAAAAATTGCAAAAAACAGAGATGGTGGCGTTGCAGGTTTCAGAAAGGCTTGGTACCTTGTATTGTATTAATAAAGGAGAACGGGTTGTTATAAAAGGCCAGGCTAAAACATATTCAAAAGGCTTTTTTTGGCTGGATTAGCAAAGCTGTCTGCGCAACATGTTGTAATTTCATGGCCTATAATTAACCATGATGAAGCAAAACCGTAGAAAATTTATCACCACTGCCGCAACACTTGGCGCGGCAACAGCAGCATCGGCCATGCCGGTACATCGTGCAGTAAGTAAAACACCCCTGGCACACCATGTATTCTTTTGGCTTAAAAACCCAGATTCAATTGAAGACCGCGATAAACTGGTGGAAGGCGTAAAAACCCTTGCA
>CAZRDD010000181.1:0-9288 GCA_964598675.1 uncultured Parafilimonas sp. | reverse complement strand
CAGGACATTAAGTGATTTTACCATTAGAAGAAGGTTGATGAGTATTAAGGGGGTAAGCCAGGTAATACCAATTGGTGGTGAAAGAATGCAGTACCAGGTATTGATATCTCCTGAAAAAATGCGCCAATACAATGTTTCTATCAATGAAATTGACAAAGCTTTGCAGGCAACCAATCTTAACTCAACCGGAGGGTTTGTAGATGATAATAAAGGAAGTGAAGTGCTGGTGAGAAATATTGCCAGGGCAAATTCTTTAGAAGATCTAGCCAGTACGGTAATCAGCAATAAAGACAATGCTCCTGTTTTATTAAAGCAGGTTGCTGAATTAAAATTTGGAGGCCCTATTAAAAGAGGAGATGGTTCGTTGAATGGTAAGCCGGCAGTAATCCTTAGTATTGAAAAACAACCGGGCGCCAATACGGTTACTTTAACAGCGGAAATTATCAAAGCGTTGGATGACATAAAAAAGTCAGTGCCAAAAGATGTAAAGATTAATACCGATGTTTTTCAACAAAAACACTTTATCGAAAACTCCCTTACCAATGTGGAAGAAGCATTGAGGGATGGTTTTATCCTCGTGGTTATTATTCTTTTTTTGTTTTTAATGAATTTCAGGACCACTATTATCACCCTTACAGCGATTCCTTTGTCATTAATTATTACGGCCATTATTTTTAAAATATTTGGTATTTCCATCAATACTTTAACATTGGGTGGATTAGCTATTGCTATTGGTGAACTGGTGGATGATGCGATAGTGGATGTAGAAAATGTTTTTCGGCGCTTAAAAGAAAATTGGGCACTTCCCGAACCAAGACCTTTGTCAAAAGTGATTTATGAAGCCAGCAGCGAAGTAAGAAACTCTATTGTGTATGCTACCATCATTGTAGTGCTCGTGTTTCTGCCGCTGTTTTATATGCAGGGTATTGAAGGTAAAATATTTGCGCCCCTTGGCATTGCCTATATCACATCAATTGTCGCATCCCTCGCAGTTTCATTAACAGTAACTCCGGCTTTATGCAGTTATTTATTGGGCAAAAAGAAATATTTACAGCACGTTAATCTTGCTTTCTGGAAAAAGAAAAAGGAATATACGGAGCACCAGATTTTAGATCATACTCCTGCCAGTGATACAGAGGCTGCCATGCTTGCTTCATCACATGACGATAGTTCGTTTGTAAAATTTTTAAAGCGTCAGGACATTAAACTATTGAAAAGGGGATTAAAACATCCTAAAATAGTTATTGGTATTGCTATTGCTTTAATAGTCTCTGCCATAGCCATTGTACCTTTTTTTGGTACTGAGTTTTTGCCACCTTTTAATGAAGGAAGTTTTACCATCAACCTTTCATTACCTGCCAGTACTTCACTTACTGAAGCCAATAAAGTTGGCAGTATAGCTGAACAGGAGATATTAAAAGTAAACGGAGTTTTGCTAACCGCAAGACGTACCGGACGTGCTGAATTAGATGAACATGCAGAGCCCCCAAGCAATTCAGAGATTGAAGTTGCTATAAAACCAGCAGACGTTAAAAGAAGAGATATAATATTAGCTGAAATTCGAAAAAGACTTTCAGTTCTTCAGGGCGTAACAGTAAATATTGGTCAGCCCATTTCACACCGGTTAGACCACTTGCTTTCAGGTGTCAGGGCACAGGTAGCTATCAAAATATTTGGTAATGACCTTGCAGATTTAAGAAGTAATGCGGCACAATTGAAAGAGATTGTAAGCACCGTGCCGGGCGTAGTAGACTTACAGGTGGAAAAGCAAGTATTGGTACCTCAGCTTATCGTTAAGATTGACCGGCAGGCGGTACAGCGCTACGGATTACAGGCAGGCAAAGTAGCAGAGGATATTGAAATATTCTATAATGGTAAAATAAGCAGCCAGATACTGGACGGTATTAAAAGCTTTGACATTGTGCTGCGAACTACAGATAGTACCCGAAAAAATTTAGATGAAATAAAGAACACACAAATATCCCTGCCTGACGGCTCATTGATACCCTTGCAGCAAATTGCAAAAATAGAAATTGAAAACGGTGTTAATTCCGTCTATCATGAAAATACCTTGCGGAGAATTGTGGTAAGTGCCAATGTACAGGGCAGGGATTTGGGAACTACCGTAAAAGAAATGCAGCAAAAAGTAAATGCGCAATTGAAACTGCCGCAGGGATATTTTTTACAATGGGGCGGCCAGTTTGAAAGCCAGCAATCAGCATCAAAACTGATAGGCATCTTAAGCATATTTTCTTTCCTGGGGATTTTTCTGGTATTGTTCAGTCATTTTAAATCATCAAGAATTGTGCTGCAGATAATGCTGAATATTCCATTGGCTTTAATAGGAAGTGTAATTGCAGTAATGCTGACTGGCGGGGTGTTTTCTATTGCAACGCTTGTTGGTTTTATCACGCTCACAGGTATAGCTTCAAGAAATGGAATTATGATGATTTCGCATTATATCCATTTGGTACAGCACGAAGGAGAAACTTTTGGCGACAAAATGATTATCCGTGGTTCACTGGAAAGATTAGTGCCTGTGTTGATGACTGCATTGGTTGCTGCTTTGGCTTTAATACCATTAACCCTGGATGCAACTGCCCCCGGCAAAGAAATACTATATCCTGTTGCTACGGTTATCTTAGGTGGGTTAATCAGTTCTACCTTATTGGATATGATTGTTACACCTGTTGTATTTAAAATGTTTGGAGAAAAGGCAATAAAAAAATATTTGGAAGAGCAAGGGAAGAAAGAATTTGAATAAACGTATTAACAAAAATAAATTCTTAAAAAGGAAGAATAAAATATATGGGTCGGAGGCATGCATAGTGTACCGTTTTAAAATGAAAAACCTTTGACAGCAGGGCTTCCGAACCCATTTAATGGACAAGCAATTAAACAATTAAATTTAAAATTATGAAACAGTTATTTTCATTTATCGTCATGCTGTTATCTGCATCATTCCTGTACGCACAGGATATTATTACATTGCGTACCGGCGAAACTATCAATGCCAAAGTATCCGAAGTGGGCATCAATGAAGTAAGGTATTTTAAAGCGTCTAATGCAAATGGGCCCGTTTATGTGGCTGCCAAAACAGACATTAGCCAGATTGTCTATGAAAGCGGAAATAAAGATGTATTTAATGCCACAACACAACAACTAACTACGGTAATTGTACAGCAACCTGCACCACAAGCTGTTTATGTTGAGCAGCCGGTTCGTAGGAGGAATTTTTGGAACAGCGGCTTGTGGTATCCCATTATCAGCACACATATTGACTTTGGACATCATGGTGGCTATTATTATGGTGGGCATCATAGAGGTCATCATGGCCATCACTAAGTATAATGAACAAGAAAAATAGATTACATGGGTCGGAGCCTTGCTTTTAGTTTCCTTATTTATAATGAAACGCTTTATGAGGCAGGGTTTCCGTACCCACCAATTGAAAAGTTCAGTTTAAGCAAAGGTTATGCCTTTATTCATTTTTAGAAATGAGTTAACTGTAATGACTAGAACAAAATACATACCGGCACTTCGTTTCAAATGGTTAACCCCTTTATATGATTTCTTTTTAGGTCTTACAATGCCAGAAAGGAAAATCAAGTTTGCATTAATTGAAGCAGCAGATATTTCGCCAAGGATAAAAGTATTGGATTTTGGCTGCGGCACAGCTACATTAACCATTATGATAAAAGAATTTCAGCCTGGGGCTAACGTTGCAGGTATTGATGTTGATGTACAAATATTGCAAAAGGCAATTAAAAAGACGGAGCAAAAAGGGTTTGATATTTTCCTGATGGATTATGATGGCACCCAGTTCCCATTCCAGGATGAAGTATTTAATAGAACCCTGTCGTGTCTGGTCTTTCATCATCTTGATATTGGGACTAAACAAAAAGTGCTGGCAGAAATTTTCAGGGTTTTAAATAAAGATGGGCAATTGCATATCGCAGATTTTGGTCGTTCAAAATCATTGTTGCAACGAACACTTTTTAATATTATAAGAGGGCTGGATGGCTTCAAGTCAACAGATGCAAATGCAAAAGGGTTGCTGCCAAAATTAATCTCAGATGCAGGGTTTGAAAATGTAACTATTAAAAAACGTTTCAAAACTATGTTTGGTGAAGTTCAAATTATTAGTGCTGAAAAAATGTAAACACAAATAAATAATATGCTGATGAAGAAATTTTATTTCCTGCTTTTAATGGTTGCAACTGCGTTTGCAGTAAAAGCGCAAGAACAAAAGAAAGAAGAAGTATGCTACAACCCCAATTTAGTAAAAGATACCAGTAAGAAAAGTATTAAATCAATGGCCTTTGCTGTCATCAATGGAGACAGTATCAAAATCAACTATCATTCTCCCGGTGTTCGTAAAAGAGTAATATGGGGAGGGTTGGTCCCCTATGATGAAGTATGGGTAACAGGGGCACACGATGCCACTACAATTGAATTCGGCAAAGCCGTTGTTATAGAAGATAAACACATCCCGGCAGGTAAGTATGCTTTTTTTACAATACCCGGTAAAAATGAATGGGTGATAATTATTAATAAACAATGGAAGCAACATTTAGCAACTGAGTATGATGAAAAAGAAGATGTCGTAAGAATTAAAGTAAAACCACAGAAAAATAATCATACAGAAAGACTGCAATATTTTATAGAACCTGTTAAAGACAATGACGTAAAAATTGCTGTGGCATGGGAGCAATTAAAAATTGAATTTGAATTAAAAATTATGGAATAACTGTCCCAATTAAAAAAGTATAACCTTAAAACCAAGACAATGCTTTTCAATTCTTTCCATTTCGTTTACTTTTTTATTATAGTTACTTCGCTGTATTTTACTTTGCCACATCGGCAGCGATGGTTACTATTATTATTGAGTAGTTGTTATTTTTATATGGCATTTGTGCCGATCTATATTTTGATTTTGGGATTCACTATTGTGGTGGATTATTTTGCAGGAATTTATATAGAGAACGCACAAGGGAAACGACGGAAATTATTTTTGATCTATAGCCTCGTAGCTAATATTGGCATCCTTTGTATTTTCAAGTATTATAATTTTATCAACACAAATTTTTCCTATTTATTACATGGATTTGGACTTACAAATCCCATTCCTTATTTATCTATCCTACTGCCAATCGGTCTTTCATTCCATACATTCCAGGCAATGAGTTACACCATTGAAGTATATAGGGGCAATCAAAAAGCAGAGCGGCATTTTGGAATTTATGCACTGTATGTGATGTTTTTTCCTCAATTGGTTACGGGGCCAATTGAAAGACCGCAAAACCTGCTGCACCAGTTCAGGGAAAAACATCACTTCGATAATGACCGGGTATTTGAAGGACTTAAATTGATGACTTGGGGATTGTTTAAAAAGTTAGTTATAGCAGACAGGCTGGGCATTTACGTAAACGGAGCATACAATTATGTAGATCAGCAGGATGGAATGACACTGTTGCTGGCAACCATATTTTTTTCATTTCAGGTGTACTGTGATTTTTCTGGTTATTCAGACATTGCTATTGGTACTGCAAAGGTTTTAGGATTTGATTTAATGACGAATTTCAGACGTCCAATCTTTGCAAAATCCACAGGTGAATTTTGGAAACGCTGGCATATTTCACTATCTACCTGGTTTAAGGATTATTTATACTTTCCTATGGGTGGCAGTAAAGGTTCTGTTCCAAGATGGTATTTTAATCTGATGGTGGTATTTCTTATTAGTGGGTTATGGCATGGTGCTAACTGGACCTATATTATATGGGGAGGCATTAATGGATTTTACCTGGTGTTTGCAATTATCACAAAAAAGTACTGGGAAAAATTCAACTCCTTTATTGGTATCAATAAATTTCCCAGACTCCATCTTTTTTTTCAGATTTTAATAACGTTTTTCCTGATAACGTTTTCAAGAATATTCTTCAGGTCAAAAACTGTTGAAGATGCTTATGCAGTTATAAAAAAAATACTAACATTTAAGGGGTCTATTTTTAATGATGGCACAGCGATACTGCTGTATTCATTTTTTGCGATTTCATTCTTATTGGCAGTAGAGTTTAAGAAGGAGTTTTATAAAGGCTCATTTACCCTTTCTCATCATAAATATTTCTGGGTACGTAATTCATATTATTCATTGCTGGTTATCCTCATCATTTTATTCGGCGTATTTGATGGGGGGCAATTCATATACTTTCAATTTTAAAGCTATTCATGATGAAAATAGTTCAGAATAATTCTTTTAAAATCTTTTTATTGAAAATGGCTGCATTTTTTGCAGTAGTATTCCTGTTAGATTTTGTGATTGGCAACCTGCTGAAAAAGTTTTATTTCCGGCAGGAGTCCGGATATGACTTTTTAACAACACATTCCCTGGAAAATGCAAAGGCAGATATTGTAATATTTGGCTCGTCCAGGGCTGTAAACCTTTTCAATCCAAACATCTTTAAGAAAGAGACGGGAATGACCTGTTATAATGCCGGCAGGGTTGGAGAACCCATTTTTTATCATTATGCCGTACTTAAAAGTTCTTTAAAGCGTTATAAGCCTAAGATGATATTGCTAAGTTTTGATGCTGGAAATTTCAGTATAAAACAGGATGCTTATGACAAATTAGCCGTTCTTTTACCTTACTACAATACACATCCCGAACTCCATTCCATTGTTGAGTTGAAAGGGCCTCATGAAAAAGTTAAGCTGGGTTCAAATATATATCCATACAATTCTCTTCTGTTGTCGATGATAACGGGGAATTCAGCTTACGGCAAAAAAAAGTATAGTAGTCCAGACGGATTTTTTCCGCTAAAAAAGACCTTTGCCGGTCCATTGCAAACATTTGATTACTCAACTGAAAAGGAATTAGACAGTATTAAGATAAATACCTACAGGTCTTTTATTAAGGAATGCATTAATTCAAATATTCAACTGGTTATTGTATGTCCTCCTTACATGATTAATTCAATAGGTACTGATGCTTCTATCATTGAAGGAAAGAAGGTTGCACAGGAATATAATATCAACTTCCTTGACTATACAAAGGATACCTTTTTCACCAAACGAATGGCACTATTTGCCGACTTCAGGCACCTGAATGAAAAAGGTGTTGAATTATTTACAAAAAAGGTGATAGCAGATATAAATGCAATTAAACGCCCTGCACATTAAAACTAAATTTTATTATGAAATATCAAATCAGGCCTGCAAGTTTACCATTTCTTCATTTCCAAAGGATTTGCAGTTAGAGTTATGTATATGTCCTGTTTTAGCTATGGCCTTTTTATTCTTAAGGCTGAAAAACGTCTTTGATTTTTCGCAGTTTCCTATTTAGCTACTTTAAAATGTATAAAAAATGAATGCAACACAATTTAAAAAAATAAAAACCGAAATAAATCGTTTAGGATTTTACAATTTTATCTTATTCAAAATTCAGAATCAATATCAAAGTTATAGGTTTAAAATAAGGGGGATTTTATATCCTGAAGATACAGGTAGCTTTGTCAATGCAAACCAGCAATCAGTTCATCAGGATTGTAAAAGAAATCAGTCTTGCTCATATTTCTCAATGAAAAAAGGGTTTAAGGCACTTGGGAAAAACTATGCTGAACTGTCTTTACTTGATATTGGCTGTGGAGACGGCAAGGTTTTAAACTTTGCAATGTTGCATAATTTTAAGAGGGTTATTGGGATTGATTTAGATGCTTCAGCGGTAAAAAACGCCATGCTCAATTGTGATATAATGAATAAAAATGGCTTCAAAACTCCCTTTCATCTTTATTATACAGATGCTTCAGAATATACAATTCCAGCAGGTACAAATGTAATATTCCTGTTTAATCCATTCGGCAAACAAACAATGCAGACTGTTTTAAATAACATAATACGATATGGCAACGTTGATAAAACTGAATTATACATTATTTATGTAGTGCCGGTTCACCGGGATTTGTTTGATGAACATAAACAACTGCGTAAAACCTGTCAATTTCTGCTGGCTGATAAAACCGCAGAAATACTTGTATATAAAACCATTTATCAGTAAGAAGGTTTTCTGCATGGTGCTATGTTTTAAAATGAAATAGGTAAGCTTTATTTTATGCAACCGAAAATAAAAATACTCTTCTTTGGCCATGATTATATAGGCGGTCAGTTTCTTCAGGAGATTATGGAAAAACATTCTGATAAGTTTGAAGTTGTTGGCGTGGCAACCAACCTGAATGCACCAAAACTTAGTTTTAATAAAAAAATAAAAAAGGCGAAAATACTTTTAAGAAATCAATTGTTTTTTGGTGAATTAAAAGACAAGGTATTAGTGGGAGACCTAATAAATAGGAAGGTGCTTAAAAACCCTCCCCCGGTTTATCCGGATATTAAAGCAAAATCAGTTGCAGAACAATATAAGATTCCCGTCTTTGATTCAACGGAAGTTTATGCAGGAAACGTTTCAAAAATTGATGGCTTTGGGGCGGATTATATTGTCATAGTATCATTTGGAAGAATACCCAAAGAAATTTACTACAATAAGCCTGCTTCGGTAATAAATTTTCATCCATCATTTCTTCCTCAACTCCGGGGTAGTTGTCCTGCCTATACAGCTCTTATGAAACGAATGCCACAAACAGGTTTTAGTTTTCACCTGCTTTCACAAAAATTTGATGCAGGCCCGTTATTGTACCAGGAGCAAATACCTATCAAGGACAATATAACATCCAGAGAACTTGACATTCAAATTGCAAGGGCAGGTGCAAATAAATTGCCTCACTTATTAACGCTTATAAATGACGGCACTGTTTATCCAATTGATATTACAAACAGAAAAGTAACACGTTGTTTCAGGAGTTATGAGATCAGTGCTAAACTTAACCAGTTAAAATCAACAACTGATGAAATACTAAAGCAGATCAAAGCATGTACTTCATGGTCGTTGGGCAGTGCATACCTCAGAGTAGGTTACAGGCATTTTTATATTGTCGAAGCAGAGCCATTCTATACTGATGGCCTTGTTTTAAAGACGGATATTGTTTATATAAAGAACTATGGATTGTTAATGAAAACTGAAGATGGTATTATGGTAATAAAACAAGTTTATTATAAAGATGAATATTTTTCAGGCGCAGAATTAATGAAATTAAAGGGCTTGCTGTTCTGAAATCTGCATTCTTGAAAGAATCAAAAATTAATTATTTTTATGAGAGCGGTAATTCCAAAGTTTAAAAAGCAAGCTGGCAAGCACTACAATCTTACAAAAGTAGCTGCATTTCTTCTTTTAATAATCTC
>CAZRDD010000180.1:0-9409 GCA_964598675.1 uncultured Parafilimonas sp. | reverse complement strand
AATCAAAATGCCACCATTCGTATTCGTACACGGTAAAGCCCTGCGCCTCCATGTGGGTGCGCAGCAGGTCGCGCATGGTACGCTGCTGTTAGGTGCCGCCGGTATAATGCGGGTAGCTGCGCTCGCTCATTTCCTCGTACACGCCCGTCATTTCAATTTCCTTACCCGTTTTAAGGTCGTACAGGCTAAGGTCAACGGCGCAGCCGCGGTTATGCCTGCTGCCGTGTTTTGGGTTGGCTACAAATTTGTGGTTTTCGGGCGGGGTAACATCCCAAAAAAGTTTGGTAACGCTCCAGGGGCGGTAGCCATCAAAAACCAGCAGCCCATAGCCCAGTTTGTGCAGGCTTTCATTGGCTTTAAGAAGCGCCTCGGCCGCGGGGCGTTGCAAAAAAGCCCTGGCCTCGGTGTACACCGGCCTGCCCACCAGGTTATTGCTGGTAGCATAACGAATATCTAAATGGATGGAGGTATCAAGTTTTACCAGTTCCACCAGGTCGGTTTGTTTAAAGTCGCTCGTTTCGTGCGGCGGCTGTGCAGCACAGCCGGTAAAAATGGCCAGGCAAAGCAGGGAAATGGCTTTAATAAAGCCGGTAACGGTAGCTGTTGAGGTGTGGTGCTGCATTTTCATGTTGCTAATATAGGCAAAAGGTTTTTTGCACAAATACTTTAACAGGTTTGTACAGTAAACCCTTTTTTATTGATAGCTAGTTAATGGACAAGCTGCCGAAAAAGCAGCTACCTTATTCAGGTAAAATAGGGGTACGGATAAGTATACGTTAAACACTAAAACGTTCGTATTCCTTGTCGTCTTTAGACAGGCTTACATCAAACAGGGTATTACTCAATAACCTAAGGTCTATTTCAACTTTAGGGCCATTGAATGACCCTTTGCGCAGCAGTTGGTTGTTGTTGGATAATATTTTGTAATAAAAGCGGTTGAAGTGAAAATGGAAATCGCTTATTTCAATGGTAAGTTTACTCTCGTTTTTACAAATAAAGAACATAAAGTTGCTTTTTTAATAATCGCTTAGTTAAACAAACATTTAAAGTTAAAAATTAAAGCACCCTGCTTACGCAGGGTGCTTGGGCAAGCAATAGTTAGACTTAGAGGAGAAACAACACAAAGTTATGATGCGGCACATACTAAAAAACACTATAAATAAGGGGTAAGTATTATCGAGGCTTACATATATATATTTTTTTATTGATATTCATGCTTTGATGAGGCAAAATGCGTTTGTTTGTTTTGGTTGTGAAAATTTAATGTATCGCTGGTAATTAAATTACCCTTAAATAAGGCCTTTTTTTGGTGAAATAATATCGCTTTTAATAATGATTTAGCTGTAAATGCTTGCAATATAATTCGTTGAAAGCTATGTAACCTTTAATATTCCTTAATATCCCTTAGTACCCCTTATTTAAGGGGGTATTTTTTTTAAACCACTGATTTAAATTTGTGTTATACAGTTATTATCTAAAACTGCAGTCAATGTTATGGCTGGTAACCTTTTCTATAATAATCAAGCGGCTTAATGAAATTTAATCAGTTTCCTAAGCAGCAAATGCTGCAAAAAAAAGATATCAAAAACCAAATTGCGGCACACCTGCAACATGTTGATGTTTACGGGTTATCACTTGATGAATTACGGCAGGCCTATATTAACTTGCAGCAATTAATTGCGCAATGTAACCCCCATACAGATGAGCCAAATACAGATGCCTCAAGTTATTACACAAAAAGTAGCCATCCTGTTAATGTTGATAGTTATGTTACAGAAAATGCCGGCAAAGCAATTTTTCCATTACAAATAAACAATGGTGAAACAAGTTCGCTGGTATATTTTAACAGGGATATGGTATGCGAGTTTGCCAACCAGGAGTTTAACAAGTGGCTGCCAACAGGTATTACCAACCCTGTAGGGCACCACCATAAGGAGCTTGTGGGAGACGAAATATTTGATATAGTATTGCCGCACCTGCACCAGGTACTGCAGGGTAAGCAAACACAGTTTGAGCGGAACGGAAAAGTGGCAGGAGGGGAAGATGGTTGGGTAAGGGTGCAGTATATACCTGTTGAAAAAGATAACAAAGTAATTGGATATTACACCATTGTAACGCCAATTACAGCAATTAAAGATGCGCTGGCCCAACTGCGGTTTGAGCATGATAAAACACTGGCCCTGATTAACAACTGCAGGGACTATATATATAGCTTTAACCCCGACTTAAAACTTATTACTGCTAACAGTGCCTATAAACTCTTTTTTAAAGAGGTTGCTGGCATTGCCATTGCCCCTGGTATTAGCATACTGCCTGTAATAGATGATGACTCATACGATTACGCCCACTACGTGGAGATGAGTTTGAAAAATTATAAGCGGGCACTTGCGGGTGAAGAGTTTGTTGCTGAGACTAATTTGGTGTTTAAGGAAAAGGGCATTGAGGTTTTTTTTGAAACATCGTTTTACCCTATTATTAAAAATGGTAAAGTTGAGGCTGTAGCGTGTTGCGCAAGGGATATTACACAACGTAAAAAGGAAATTGAACGGTTAAAATTGCTGGAGTCGGTAATAACCAATACCAAAGATATGGTAATGGTTACCAGGGCAGAACCTTTAAATGAACCTGGGCCAATAATTGAGTATGTAAACCCGGCTTTTACCGCTATTACGGGGTATACTGCTGAAGAAGCCATAGGGCAAAGCCCCCGTTTTTTGCAGGGCCCGGCCAGCGACAGGCAGCAGCTTAAAAAGCTGCGTAAATGTATGGGAAAATGGCAGCCTTGCGAAGTAACCACTATAAATTACAAAAAAAACGGGGATGAATTTTGGATAAATTTTTCGGTTCACCCTGTGGCAAACGAAAAGGGTTGGTTTACGCATTGGGTGTCTGTTGAAAGAGATGTTACCAAACAAAAGATAACAGAACTTGCAGTTATTGAAAACCTGAGGCAGCTGGAGAATTACAAGCAGGCTGTTGAAATGGGTACAAACCTTTTTATTTTCGACATGAGCGGCATTATTACGTTTGCCAACCAACAGTTTTGCCAGCTCTCAAAATATTCATTGCAGGAGTTGGTTGGCAGCCATATAAGCATACTTGATACTGAGCAGCAAGGCGATGATTACTACAGCAATTTTTGGGCAACCATACAGGCGGGCAGCGTATTTAAGGGCCAAATTAAAAAGAAAGCAAAAGACGGTACTTTTTTTTGGGTAGATGTTACCAAAACACCTTTTTTTGATACGGGTGGCCGGGTATACCAGGTGCTTGCTATTGATAATAACATTACCCAGGCAAAGCAGGCGGAAGAAGCACTTACATTAAACATTGAGCGATTTGATTATGCGGCAAAAGCAACACTGGATGTTATTTGGGATTGGGATATATTTAAAGGCGAAATATATTACAGCGATGCCTGTAAAACGTTGATGGGATACAGGCCCGGCATACACCCGTTTAAATTAGAACACAAATATTTTATAAACACCCATAAGGATGATGTAGATGCAACGATAGCCAGTTTACAAAGCGCATTGGACAGTGGGGCCACCCATTGGCAGTACCAGAACAGGGTGATGAAAAGTGACGGGCAATGTTTAACAATAAGCGACAGGGGAATAATAATTAGGAATAAGGAAGGGGTTGCTGTGCGTATGGTGGGTGCCATGCAGGATGTAACTGCGCGGGTTAACTTTGAGCTTGCATTACAGCAAACTAACAGAACACTGGCAGATTATAAGCTGGCTGTTGACGAAGCAAGCATGGTTTTTATCTGCGGGGTTGATGGTATAATCAGGTATGCTAACGATAAGCTATGCCAGGTATCAAAGCATACGCAACAGGAACTCATAGGCCAACACATAAGCATATTTAAATCTGGTTATCACCACCCTGATGTGTATGCCGGTTTTTGGCAAACAGTTAAGGCAGGCAAAGTGTTTAAGGGGCAACTAAAAAACCGCGCTAAAAATGGAGGTATTTACTGGATTGATACTACCGTAACGCCTTTTTTAAACAGCAAAGGGGAGGTGTACCAATTGCTGGCAATTGAAACAGATATTACTGAAAACAAAATGGCTGAGGAAGCCCTGCTGGAAAGTAACAATAGGTTTAATTACGCAGTGCAGGCAACCTTTGATGTTATTTGGGATTGGGATATAGTGACGGGTAAAATGTTTTTAAGTGATGCCTATGAAACAAATTTTGGTTATGAGGCAGGTTGGCACACATTTGCCCTGGCACCTGAGTATTTCAACAAAAAGCACCCAGATGATTTGTTTGCCGTAATGGCTTCTTTACAGGCTGCAATAAAAAATGGAGATTCTTTTTGGCAACAGCAGTACAGGCTGCTTAAGCTAAATGGCCAGTATGCACATATAACAGACAGGGCTGTAATAATACGCAACGAAAATGGCGAGGCCATACGTATGGTGGGTGCCAAACGTGATATAACAGCAGAGGTAGAGGCGGCAGAAAAAGAAAGGGAGCGCGAAAACTATTTTCGCGAGATGGTGTACAATGTTGATGATGTTATTAACATCATTGATGAAAATGGATTTGTTTTGTACAGCAGCCCCTCTATAAAAGCAGTACTGGGTTTTACCCCCGAAGAAGTTGTTGGTCTTAAAACTTTTGCATTGGCGCACCCGGATGATTATGACCATCTTAAAATGGCATTTACCGCGTTATTACAAAAGCCCGGTAACGGCGGCGTTTTTGAATGCAGGTACAGGCATAAAAATGGCCACTATGTTAATATTGAAATTCAGGGCAATAGCCAGTTAAACAACCCTGCAATAAAAGGGGTTGTGTTAACTACCCGGGATATAACCGCCCGTAAGCAAAAAGAAGAGGAACGGAGAGAGTTGATGTATGAGTTGATGATGAAGAATACTGACTTGCGCCAGTTTTCGTACCTGGCCGGGCATAACCTGCGTGCGCCCTTAACCAACCTAACTGCTATATGTAACCTGCTTGATGTTGACACCCTTGACCCCGGTGAAATACCCATGTTTATAAAAGCGTTTCAACTATCTGCCTCAAAACTTAATAGCGTTCTGGATGACATTATAGAGATATTATTGATAAAAGATAATACTAACCAAAATGTAAAAAAGCCTGTAAGCCTGCATGTAGCACTGGAGGCTGCACAGTTAAAACTAAAAAGCGCAATTGCGGCAAAAAAGGCTACTATTACTGCCAACTTTACAAATGCGTGGTGTGTAATGTTTAACCAAAAGTATCTGGAAGAAATTTTTGTGGAGCTTATTACAAACGCCTTGCAGTTTTCGCACAATCACCGGCCTCCTGTAATAAACTTTGCAGCCCGCGCTGAAGGTAACAATGTATTTATAACTGTGGGCGATAATGGTATAGGTATGGATATGCT
The DNA here is from genome assembly GCA_964598675.1 of uncultured Parafilimonas sp. Taxonomy (GTDB): domain Bacteria; phylum Bacteroidota; class Bacteroidia; order Chitinophagales; family Chitinophagaceae; genus JABDFW01. The sequence continues at coordinate 4,017 of CAZRDD010000180.1, read as the reverse complement.
TAAAACAAAAAATAAAATATTTGGGTTGTACCAGCGCTTTCATAATATAGGTAATGGCAAAGGGTTGGGGCTGTACATGGTACAGGCCAAGCTAAACGCATTTAGTTATACCCTAACGGCCGAAAGTGTTGTTAATGGTGGCTCTGTTTTTACGTTAAGGCTGGCAGCGCCACCTGCAGGCAATTTGTAAACTACTTTAAATTTTTATACTAATTGCCCGCTTTTTTTACGCAGTGTTTTTTAAATACTTATTTAAAAAAGGCTTAAAAAAAGTTTGCCTTTGTTAAGTTTGAATTTAAAAAAATTAGGGTAAATTAAATGTTAAATAAAATGCCTTTTGGCATTTATGTTGCAAAATTTTATTGCTAATCTTTACACGCTTATAAGTGGCCAATACCCTTAAAATAGGGGTTTTTAAAATTGGGTTACTTAATATTTTTACACCACGTAATATTGTTTTTTAGATGGTTACTGTTGGTATAATTGAAGATGATAATAAGCTAAGGCAGTTGCTGACAGAAACACTTAAGTTGAATAATGCAAAAGTGCTTTTTGCTTTCTCGTCGATAGAAGAATACATAAGTGTTAGAAAGGGGCTTGAAACGCCTTTTCTGTTTTTTTTAGATATTGGGTTGCCCGGTATATCGGGCGTTGAGGCAGTACGTTTTATAAGCAATGTTTGTGCAGAAGCATACCTGGTAATAATAAGCGGTAATGCAGATGAAAAAATTATTTGGGATGCAATAACAGCGGGCGCCAACGGTTATCTTATAAAACCAATTAAGCTGCAGGATATAAAGCTGCAATTGCAAACTGTTGTAGATGGCGGTGCCCTCATGTCGCCCGAAGTGGCCCAGCTGCTTGTAAAAAAAATACATGCCAGCAAATTAAGCGCTAATAAATATATTAGTATGCTTACTGTACGGGAGAAGGAAGTAATTGCCTACCTTATGAAGGGGTTTACTTATAAGGAAGTTGCGGCAAATATGGGGCTTTCTGTAACAACAATAAATGATTATATAAAAAAGATTTATTATAAAACAAATGTTCATTCAAAAGCTGAGCTTGTTTCGCTTTTTTTATAAAACGCACCATGGATAACCGAAAAGCCGAAGTGATAATTGTTGATGATGTAATGCAAAACAGGCTTTTGCTGGAGATAATGTTATTTGATTGGCAGGAGGAAGTTTATATTTCCGAGGCTGAAAATGGGGTGCCGGTTTTAGAGATGATAATAAATAGCAGGTATAAAAATATACTTGTTTTGCTCGATTTGCAGATGCCTGTAATGGATGGGTATGCATTTTTGGATGCTTGGAATAGTGCCAGGGATAAGGTTGATAAAAACGTTTGCATTATAATTATTTCCGCTACTTTATTTGATAAGTTTAAATTGGCCCCCCAGTTTGGCCTGCAGGTTGGTTATCTTGAAAAGCCTGTATCGGATATTGAGTTTAAAAATGTTATAAATGCATATTTAGAAAACATAACTGCTGTTTAACCCATGTTTAATGCGCTTGATACAAATGTGCACTACGAAACCATTGCTGAAAATGTTTCAAATGGTATTTTGCTGGAAAATAGCGACCGTAAGATTAAGTATGTAAACAGCCTTTTTCTGGAGATTTTTGATATAACCGCCAAACGCGAAAACTTAATTGGTACCGATTGCAATGCTGCATTACGATATGCGGCTTTTTTATTTGCACAACCTTATGAGTTTTTAAACAGAACAGATATTTGTTTGGCCCAGGGTAAAAAAGTGTTTAACGAGGAGTGGATGATGGCCGATGGGAGATTTTTTTTGCGTGATTATATACCTATCTACGAACAAGGTTCAATAACTGGCCATTTGTGGATGTATAAAGAAGTTACTGAACTAAAAAAACTGGAAGAAGATAATAAGAAGCTTAAGCTTTTTTATGAGCGCATTTTAGATAACATACCTGTTGAAATTGCGGTTTTTGATGTTGGCAGAAAGTTTTTGTATGTTAACCAAACGGCTGTTCCCAACCATGGAACACGTAACTGGATGATAGGGAAAAAAGCGGAGGATTTTTATAAAAGGCGACCCGACTTAGCCAGTAAAGAAAAAGTACGGAGCGACATTTTTTTAAGGGCTTTGGTATCAGGTGAAAAACAGGAGTATATAGAGCGGCACGATTTGCCTGGGAGGCGTGTAAAATATGATTTAAGGAGTGCGTACCCAATAGCAGAAAACAGGGATGAGGCCGATTTGGTAATAACCTGCGCCCTTGATATAACATCGCTTATAGAAAAGGAAAACGAGTTAAAAGATACCAACAGTAAGCTGGATAGCCTTATTAATGCTCTTGATGAGGCGCTTGTAATAGTTGGCCCCAGTTATAATATTGAGTACGCAAACCCCTCGTGGGAGAGAATATTTGAGGTTACGCGGGAGGAATCCATAGGTAATAAAGTACATCAGTTTTTTGGTAAAGAAGCCGCTGATAGCTTAAGTTTCATTTTTAAAGAAATTGAAAAGGAAAGGAAAGAACACGGCCGAATTAAGTTAGAAATAATCAATAGGTTTTTTACTAAAAAGGTAATCAGCTGTTATATAACCCCGTTCTCACACGAAAACACCATTAAGTTTTCGTGCCTGTTTACCGATATTACAGCCATTGAAAAAAGTGTTGAAGAATTGAACAGGCTTTTTTTAAGGGAGAAAGACCTTAATGAGATGAAAACGGGTTTTGTAAACATGGTTTCGCACGAGCTAAGAACACCGCTCTCCATTATACAGTCCAGTGCAGAAATATGTGAAATTATAACCGAAACAGCACTGCGCGGCAGCGAAAATGTGTTTAAGCAATATCTCGAAAACATTAAGGGCGAGGTAGAGCGTATAACTAAGTTACTGAGCGAAGTATTACTGGTTAGTAAAATGGAAGCCGGGAAGATTAAAAAGAATTGTAAAAATATTGACCTGCACTATCATTGCCTTTCACTAATTGAGAAAAGTTTTTTACCCTGGGGCGATAACAGGAGCCTGGTGTATAAAATAGATGTTAAGGAGGAGTTATTTACCGATATAATGATGGTTGAGCATATTGTTAGCAATATTTTGCAAAACGCATTTAAATATTCCCCAAACAGGCCTTCGCCAATTTGCCGTATTAAACAGTTTAAAAACTTTTGGTGCTTTACAGTAATTGACTTTGGCATAGGCATCTCTGCCCAGGATGTAAACAGCCTTGGCCAACCTTTTTTCAGGGGGGTAAACAGTGGCGATATAGGCGGCACAGGGTTGGGGCTTTCTATAGTAAAATATTTTATCAGCCAGCTTAATGGCAGTTTATATATACGCTCAATATTAAACAAAGGTTCAGTTTTTTATATAAAATTTCCTTATGAAAAAAGTATTGATAGTTGAAGATGAAAAGACTATAAGAAATAACCTGCGTTTTATTCTTGAACACGGTGGATATTATTGCGAAGTAGCCGAAAATGGATTTGAAGGACTTGAAAAAGTAAAGGCACTAAAGCCTGATATGGTTCTGTGCGATTTAATGATGCCACGAATGAACGGGTTGCAGCTTTTAGCAGAAGTGCACAAAATTGCAGAGTGTATAAACATCCCTTTTATTTTTATAACGGCCCTTGCCGATGAAAAAGATAAAAGAAATGCAATGAACCTGGGTGCGGATGATTACATAACCAAGCCTTTTAACAGCAAACAATTGCTTGAAACGGTAGAAAAAAGGTTGAAGCTTGCTGAAAAACGCAATGAGGTTAGCTTAATGGAAACCCGCACCAATGCTTACAATATTTTTTATACCATATCAAGTCACGAATATCTTACACCACTAAACAGTATTATAAACTTTGCCGAAATACTGGTGGCAGATAATGTAAATGTGTTGCCCAAAAGGTCGTTAAAATTATTACAGCATATTGAATATTCAGGTAAGAAGCTTTACCATGTTACGCGAAAACTTTTTTGGTATATAAAGTGCATTGAACAAACCGAGCCTCCCTGGCAGCCAAAAGGCA
>CAZRDD010000179.1:0-9440 GCA_964598675.1 uncultured Parafilimonas sp. | reverse complement strand
ATTTTCAAGGCGAAGGTTTTCTTCGGGGTCATCGCTAAGGGGTACATCAAAATCGTCATCAGTGTTTGCCATCAGGTTACTTGTTGTAATGGTTAAATTAATCCCGCGATAAAAGTAAGGCGTGTAAACGAAATTATTAAATAAAGCATTTGTTAGCTAATACCAGCAACCCTTGTTTCGCCTTTATTGTTTTGCTATAAAAACCTCTTTGCCGTTTACGATAGTACGCAGCACTTTGGTGTTTTGTATTTCTTCGGGCGCTACGGTAAACAGGTTATTGCTTAGCACCACAAAATCGGCCAGCATGCCTTCTTTTAAAATACCCAGCTTGTTTTCCTGGAAGCCCGCATAAGCGTTGTTGGCAGTATAACAGCGCAAAGCCTGCTCCACGGTAAGTTTTTCCTGCGGGTACCAGCCTGCCGGGTTTTTACCATCAAGGGTACGGCGGGTTACGGCCGCATAAATACCCAGCAGGGGTTTTAGCGGTGCAACCGTCCAGTCGCTGCCAAAGGTAACCCGGGCACCAGCTTTTAGCAATGTGTTAAAGGCATAAGTACGGCGCAGCCGGTCATCATCAAGGCGCTTATACGCCCAGCGGCCATCGTCAATGGCATGGTACGGCTGCATAGAGGGTATTACATTAAGCTGGGCAAACAGCGGTATGGCCTGTGCTGACAGGTGTTGTGTGTGCTCAATACGAAACCGGCGGTCTTTACCGGTATTATTTTGCTCCGCCTGTTTGTAAACATCCAGTATAAAGTCAATAGCTCTGTCGCCAATGGCATGTACAGCTACCTGCAGCCCGGCAGAGTCGGCACTCAGCACCCAGCGGCGCAGTTGGGCTGTATCGGTAACCTGCAGGCCGGTACTATTGGGTGCATCAAGGTAAGGCTGGTAAAACCATGCGGTGGTTGAGCCAAGCGACCCATCAACAAAGCCTTTTACAGCACCCCAGCGCAGCATATCATCACCACGCCCGTTTACTTTACAAAACGAGTCGAGGTACTGCCAGTTGGCAATCATTACAAATGAATAGATGCGCAAAGGCAGTTTGTGGTTAGCGTAAGCGCGGCGGTAAGTGGCAAGGTCGGGCAGGCCACCCCAACTGCTAACATCGTGTACCTGTGTTACGCCGTTTTCAAACGCATGCTGTACGGCAAGATGCAGGTATTCGTCAAATTCGGCGGGGGATGGGTTGGGTATTACCCTGTTAACAAGGTCCTGCGCATTGTCTTTAAATATGCCGGTAGGCTCGCCGTTTTCATCTTTTACAATTTCGCCACCCGGCGGCGCAACGGTATTTCTGTCAATACCAGCCAGTTGCATGGTTTTGCTGTTGGCAAAAGCCATGTGCCCATCGTACCGGGTAACAAACAGCGGGTGGTTGCCGGTAACGCTGTCGGCCCATTGCTTGCGGGGCAGTTCGCCGCCCCAGGCCTCATGGTCCCAGTCACCGCCTAAAATCCAACGGCTGTCGTTACGTGTTTGGCTGAATATTTTAAGGGTATTGATAAACGCTTTTTTAGTAGCGGCCTGCCGCAGGTTAACCCCGCCAAGGTTATACCCGCCGCCTAAAAAATGGGTGTGGTTATCAATAAAACCGGGAACAATCATTTTGCCGTGCACATTAATAACCGCTGTGTTTTTGCCTTTTACACCGGCATAGTTGTTGCCTGTGTAAACAATGGTATTGCCTTTAATGGCTATAGCCGTGGCCCAGGGCTGGGCAGTATCGCCAGTCCATATTTTGGCGTTTGTGTATATTTTATCGGCAAACTGGTTTTGTGCTTTTGTACCAAGTACAAAGCAGCAAACAGGTATCAATAATAAATATTTCATGGCGGCAGTGTATGTTTATTGGCTGAATGTGTTTTAAGTGCAAGCTTCTACCCGTTATCGTTTATTGCAAAGCAGGTATGCCCCTGCTTAAGCTTATCCTAGTCATTCCCTATCCTTGGCATCAATCATCATTCCTGTTTGCCTTGTGCAGCAACATGCCAGGCCTTTTGGGTTAGTGCCGCCGGGCTTATCAAATCCCCTAATTCCGCAATATTTCCGCCAGCAATAATTATTTATCCAGGGCTGTAATCAGGTGGTGTTTGCCTTTAAGCATAAACTTCTTGCTTTGCTCAATAGCATCCATTACCTGCTCTAAAATTTCTTCGGTGGTGCTGTTGTAGTCTATTACAAGGGGCGCTTTAAAACGTATTGAAAGGGTAGAGCCACGCTTTTTAAAGGTAAGCCCGCGTTTGGTAAAGGCCCGCCAAAAACCATTTATCACCACAGGTACCACAATGGGCTGGTGGTTTTTTATAATATAAGCGGTGCCTTTGCGGCCCGGCGCAAAAGGCTTGGTGGTGCCTTGCGGAAAAGTAATAATCCAGTTATCTTTTAGGGCGGTGGTTATTTTGCGGGTATCGCTGGGGTCAAGTCCGCGGCGTACCTCTTTGCCCTCGGAGCGCCAGGTGCGTTTTACCGTAAGGCAGCCTGCCATTTTAAAAATACGGCTGATGAAGCTGCCGTTCATGGTTTCTTCGGCGGCCACAAAATAAATGCGCGTAAATGGGTTAAGCAGGTAAAAAGGGATGCCTAATTTATTGTGCCTGCGCCATTTAACGGCGCAAAATATATGGATGAAGGTAATAACATCTGCAAAGTAAGTTTGATGGTTGCTAACAAAAAGCACATTGTTTTTTGGCAGGTTTTTAATATGCTCTGTACCCTCAATTTTAAGTTTATTTATAATGGCGAGCCCAGGGTAGGTAATAACACCAACCACCCCGTAAATAAACGACCGGAAAATATTGATATGCTTAAATCTGTCTAATAAACGCATGCTGTTATAAATGTTTGGCAGTCAACGGGTGCAAAATAAGCATTGTAAAGTTATTGTTAAGGTATGTGCAAATAAAATTTGTGCGTGTGTAATGGTAACAGTAGCTGCATCAATATAAAAAACTACAAATATTATGCGCACACTATTTATTGTTACCCTGGCCTGCTGCCTGAATATTGCCGCCTTTGCACAGGAAAAAAACAGCACCCCAAAAACAATTACCGTTACCGGAACAGCCGAAGCCGAAATTGTACCCGACGAAATTTATGTACAGGTTAGCCTGCGCGAATACGATAAACGCGGTGCTGGTAAAGTGGATATTGAAACCATTAAAGCAGGCTTTTTGGCAGCCTGTAAAGCCGCAGGCATAGCCGACAGTAATATTAGTATACTGGATTACAGCGGCAGCGACGTGTACTGGCAGATTAAAAAAAGCAGGAAAAAAGACCCCGATTTAAAAGCCAGCGTAAGCTATTGGGTAAAGGTAACCACCACCCAAACACTGAATAGCCTGGTTGAAGGGCTGGATGACGAGGCCACCCAAAACTTTACCATAGCCAAAACAGGGTACAGCAGGCAGGCACAATTAAAAAAACAATTAAAAATTGATGCCATTAAAGCCGCCAAAGCAAAAGCTGTTTATTTAACCGAAGCCATTGACGAGCACATAAACGGGGCCTTAACCATTACCGATGGTGAAGAAACCGTTGACAATGGCCACCCCAACTGGCTTGAAAATGCACGTGCCAATGTTGCCCAGGTGAATATGGCGGGCGATGTTGCCGATGGTATTGGGTTTAAAAAAATAAAATACCAGTTTCAGGTTACCGTGGTGTTTGCGCTAAAATAGGCTCTAAAAGTTGCGGTGGAGGGGGTAATTGCCGGGTTAATCTTAAAGTGTTAAAATGTAAATCCACAATCACCCCCTACCTTTGCACCGAAAAAATTATTATCAAGGCAGCGCATGAAGTTATATCCCGAATCGGCTGATGTACAACTGGAGTTTGACAAAGTAAAGGCTTTATTAACCGAGCATTGTAAAACGGAGTATGCTAAAACCAAGGCAGCAAGCCTTAGGATACATACCCACAGAGACTATATTGAACTTGAATTACAGCAAAGCCACGAATTTAAGCTGCTGGAGGAGCAGGCCCAATATTTTCCCAACGATTTTACCCTTAACATAAGCCGCGATATTAAACTGCTGGGCATACCCGGAGCCACCTTAACAGGTGAGCAGTTTATACAGGTGCGCAAACTGGCCGAGAGCATTGAAAAAGTGTTCCGCTGGTTTGATAATGAGCGCCGCATGGCCTACCCGGCCCTGGCGCAGGTAATAAAAGATACCTATTACGAAAAAATTATACTGGAGCTTATAGATGAGGTGCTGGATGAAACCGGCCAGGTAAAAGACAATGCCAGCCCCGACCTGGAGCGTATACGCATGAGCCTGTACCGCAAACGCAACGAGCTTAGGCGCACCTTTGAAAAAGTAATAGCCCGCCTGGCAAAAAGCGGGTACACCGCCGATATTGATGAAAGTTTTAGCAACGGCCGCCGCGTAGTGGCGGTATTTGCCGAACATAAAAGGCAGGTAAAAGGCATATTGCATGGTGAGAGCGACAGCCGTAAAACAGCATTTATTGAGCCCGAAGAAACCATTGAGCTTAATAACGATGTGTTTAGCCTTGAAAACGATGAGCGCAAGGAAGTACAGCGCATACTGCGCAACCTTACCAGCCGCTTATCAGTGTACAGCGGCCTGCTTAATGTGTACCTTACCGTGGTGGGCGAGTTTGACTTTGCCCGCGCCAAAGCAAGGCTGGGCATGGATATGCGCGGCAATTACCCCAACGTGGTAGATAAGGCGCATATTGAACTTAAGGAGGCTTACCACCCCCTGTTGTACCTGTATAACCAGCGCAGCGGCAAAAAAACCATACCGGTAAACCTTATGCTGGATGAAAAAAGCCGAATACTGGTAATAAGCGGCCCCAATGCAGGCGGTAAAACCGTTACCATGAAAACCGTTGGCCTAAACCAGATGATGATGCAGGCCGGGTTACTGGTGCCGGTGCAGCCAACATCGGTAATGGGTATTTTTAAGCAGTTGTTTATACACATTAGCGATACGCAAAACCTTGAATTTGAATTGAGTACCTACAGCAGCCACCTGCTGCACATGAAGTTTTTTATTGAGCGCGCCAATGGTAAAACCCTGTTTTTTATTGATGAACTTGGCAGCGGCAGCGACCCCAACCTGGGCGGCGCTTTTGCCGAGGTAATTATGGAAGAGCTTAGCCGCAGGCACTCGTTTGGTATTGTAACCACCCACTACCTTAACCTTAAAGTAATGGCCAACCGCACCATTGGCATAGTTAATGGTGCCATGGCGTTTGATGAGGTTAACCTGCAGCCGCTGTATAAATTAACCATTGGTAAACCGGGCAGTTCCTACACCTTCTCCATTGCGGAGCGCATTGGGCTGCCAGCGCAGCTTATTAAACGGGCAAGGGCCCTGGTGGATGAAGACCACTTCAGGCTGGATAAGCTGCTTAACCGCACCGAGCAGGACCTGCAAAAGCTGGATGTGGAGAAAAAAGAACTGCAGAAAATATTGAAGGAAAATGAGCGCCTGAAAAAGGAAATGGAAACCGTGATGGATAAAGAGCGGCACCGCCAGCAGGTAGAACTGCTGAAACACCAGAATGTTGTAACGGAAGAAAGAATTAACTACTTAAAGGATACAGAGAGAAAGCTTAAGCAAATTGTGCTGGAATGGCGTAAAACCGATAATAAAGAAGCGTTGCTGAACCAGATACAAAACCTTTTGTTTAAGAAAAAAGAACAGGCGGTAAACAACAAGCTGGCCAAAAAGGCCGAAAGCAGGTATAACGAAACAAATGCGGCCATTGCCGTTGGCGTTAAGGTAAAAATGAAAAAAAACCACCAGGTTGGCGAGGTTAAAGAAATACGCGGCAAACGGGCCGTGGTACAAATAGGCCTGCTGCCAATGAGCGTTGAATTAAGCGATTTGATAGTGGTGGAAGAAAAAGTTATTGCCTGATTTGTTTTTTTTATACTTTTAACCATCTGTTTATTACACTTACCCGCAAAACAAACACAATGCCCGTATTCGAAAAGGTTTTATTGGTGGAAGATGACCCTATTACCATTCTCGTATGTAAGAGAACGATTGAAATAGCTGGTTTTGCAAATGAAGTTAAGTCTGTTGTAAACGGGCAGGAAGCAATTGATTACCTGAAAGAGGCTGAATCGCAACCCGATCTGATATTGCTGGACCTAAATATGCCTATTTTGAACGGATGGGAGTTTCTTGACTGGTTTGGCACCTGGGTATCTGGCCTGCCTGCAGTACCGGCCGTTTATATACTTTCCTCAACGGTTGACCCGGAAGACCAGCGCAAGGCGATGGAATACCCTAATGTAAAAGGGTTTATTTCAAAACCGCTTACCAGGGAGCACCTTGGCAACCTTACCAAATCGTTTGGGGCGGCTTAGTATATTGATGGTATAAAATAGGCCTGGTTTAATAATAATGCCGCTGTTGTGTATCAAGGATGCCACACTTGTTATCTACTATAATTTATTAAAAATCAACTGTAATGTATTTGCGGTTGATTTTTTTTATGCGCCAGCTGCAGATGTTTTGCATGCCAAAGCTGGTATTAGCTTTCTGCGGCATTTAAAGCTGTACCTGTAAATATTATTAAGGCAAATTCTGCCTGCTTCTTACATTTGCTGTTACAAACCCACCTTGCCTGATGATGCGATTGTTTTTGCCATTGCTCTCTGCTCTCTTCTGCATAAGCTTTTCCGCAAAATGTGGTAACACCTCTGCGCACACTTATTATGTAAGCCTCAATGGCAATGATGGTAACCCGGGTACAAGCATTGCGCATGCTTTTAAAACTATTGCCAGGGTAAACAGCCTTGTACTACGGGCTGGTGACAGGGTTTTGTTTCAGGGGCAACAAACATTTGCTGGTTCTATTCTGCTCGATAGTCTCGATGGGGGTGCCCCCGGTAACCCGGTAATTATTGGTTCATTCGGCAAAGGCTATGCGGTAATACATGCAGGCAATGCCACAGCGCTAACCGGCAATAATTGCTCGTATATAACCATTACCGGCCTGCATGTAAAAGGCAGTGGCACGGAGCAGAACACGGGTAGTGGTATATATTTTAATTCCACCAGAACAGACAAAAGCTGCAGGGGCATCGTAATTAACAATTGTATCTCAGAAGGTTTTCGTGATTTTGGTATACTTATTAATTGCGCCGAAGGAGAATCTGTAAAAGGGGTTGACAGTGTAACCATCAGCAATTGTAAGGTTACCGCCAATGGCGAGGCTGGCATAGGCTCGCTGGGCGGGCAAACGGCTTTTCATCATACCAATATACATATAATACATTGCACCGCTTTTCTAAATAAGGGGTTGCACAACAAAACCGAAGGCCACAGCGGCAATGGCATTGTAATGAGCAGTGTGCAGCACCTGCTTATTGAAGATTGCCTGGCGTATGAAAACGGCGCATTGAACAATTGCAGCGCAGGTGGCCCTGTAGGTATATGGATGTGGATTTGTAAAGATGCGGTTGTGCAGCAATGCGAAAGCCACCATAACCACGCCGGTTTAAATAAGGATGGTGGCGGTTTTGATATTGACGGTGGCTGCACCAATTGTACCCTTCAATATAATTACAGCCACGATAATGAAGGCGCAGGGTACTTGCTGGCGGAGTATGGTGCAGGCATGCCATTTACAAATAACACCGTAAGGTTTAACATAAGCCAGAACGACGGGCGTAAAAACGGCTATGGCGGCATTGCTTTTTGGGGTGTAAATAACGAGTTTAAAGTTACAAACACCATGGTGTACAATAACACCGTTTTTGTAAGCGATGCCAACCTGGTAAACGGTATGCCTGCCGCTGTAATGACGATGGGCAACAGCCTTAGCCATGTGCTGGTGGCCAACAATGTTTTTATTACCAATGGTGCCGCCCGGTTTATTAACAGCGATACGCCGTTGGATACAGCGGTAATATATTTTGCCGGTAATAATTATGTTAGCCAAAACAACAGCTGCAATTTTTACTATAATAATGCTGTGGTAAACGGCTTGGCCGCATGGCTGGCCCTGTGCCCACCGCAGGAAACATACAATGGTACGCCTGTTGCTTTAAGTAAGCCGCCTTTTTACTCCGTTGCGGGAAAAGAGGTATCAGCACAGCGTAAATTAAACCAGCCCTGGCAGGTTGCAGCTTACCGCCTGCAGCCAGGTAAAACGCCCGCGCCGGGCATAAACTTGCTAAAGGCTTTCAATATAAATACTGGCCCTGCCGATTTTTTTGGCAACAGGCAAGGCCCCCGTTTTATAAATGGCACAGGGGCGGTTTTGCAGTAAGTTTTATGGGTGTAAATGTATACTCATTAAAAATTAAGCTGAAAATGATGGCATTAAACACAATCTTAAGCAGCTTTAAGCAACACTTAATCGTTTTTGGCTGTTTTGTTGGTTGTATTTGCTCATCTTGCGTGGTACAATGTTTTGGTAAACGAAACTTAATCCGGCGTTAAACTATAACGCTAACAGTAATATATCCTTCAATGAAATACCGGTACCTAACGGCGTTATCTATTATATTTTGTTTTGCCGCAATAGCACAGCGGCAGGATTTGCGATTTGGGCATTTTGGTACCGATAAAGGCATCTCTCACAGCAACGTTACCTGTATTTTGCAGGATCATAAAGGCTTTATGTGGTTTGGCACTGCCGACGGCCTTAACCAATACGATGGCTACAATTTTACAGTATACCGTAACACCCCGGCCAGTAAAAATAGCATAAGCCAAAATTATATAAGTGCACTGGCTGAAGACAACAACCATAATTTGTGGATAGCTACCAGCGGCGGAGGGTTAAATAGCCTTAACCTGGAAACTAAAAAGTTTACAGCGTATAAACATAATCCAGCCGATGAACAAAGTATTTCCGGCGACTATATAGCTACTATTTTATTGGGGAGTGATGGTTTTTTGTGGGTAGCCACTAATAATGGGCTGGATAAATTTGACCCCAGTAAGAAGATATTTACCCACTACAGGCACAATGCAGCCATTAGCACCAGTCTGGTTGATAATATAGTAAACAGCTTGTACGAAGACAAGCAGCATAACCTATGGGTAGGTACTATAAACAGCGGGCTTGACTACTTTAATATTAAGCAAGGCACCTTTACGCATTACCAGCACGATGATAAAAAAGCCGCCTCCATAAGCGATAACTACATTTTTTTTACTTACGAGGATAGCCATAACAATATTTGGGTGGGTACAAATGCAGGCGGCGTAAACCTGTTTAACCCACAAAACGGCACGTTTAAAAGTTTTAAAAATATTCCGGGCAACAGTAACAGCCTTGCAGCAAATTCAGTTTACACTGTGCTGGAAAGCGAGGGCAAACTTTGGTTTGGTACCGAAAATGGCGGCCTTAGTATTTACAACCCTGCTACCGGCAATTTTACCAATTACCAGCACGATGATATTGATGGGTACAGCCTTAGCAACAACTCTATT
>CAZRDD010000178.1:0-9450 GCA_964598675.1 uncultured Parafilimonas sp. | reverse complement strand
AAAACATAAGAAACACATAAGGGTAGATAAAGTGCATAGAATATATAAATAACTATGTTTAACTATGTTAACTACTGCATCTATGTGGTGAAAGCTACCCCGCCCCGTAATGGGTGAATTACACCTACCGCAAACCAAATTACGAATCGTAGTTTTACAAGTTAAAAGGTAATTGATGATTGATGCAAGCCACAGGCCAACTGTGCAATATTGCAGCCCATTACTATGGTTACGCTCAAAGCCGTGAAGCCGCTAAGTATACTATTGTATACAGCTTTTCTTATGCCCCTTGGCGGCTTGGCGCGAAAAAAAAGAGATGGCCAAAACGCTTTACGCGCCTGGCCATCTCTCAACACAAAATATCCGATAAAGGCCACTGGCCTTTTACTTTATAAAAATTTAAGCACTTCTGCACCCATCGCATCGGTACCCAGTATTTTATCAGCCGGGGTGGTTGCATCGGCAATATCCCTGGTGCGGTAACCTTCTTTCAATACTTTATCTACGGCGTTAATTACGTCTTCAGACTCCTGTTTAAGCCCAAAAGAAATATCCAGCAACAATGCGGCAGAAAGGATGGATGCCAGCGGATTAGCCACGCCCTTGCCGGTAATATCGTGTGCAGAGCCGTGTATTGGCTCGTACACGCCGGTACCATCGCCAATGGAGGCGGATGCCAGCATACCCATTGAGCCTGCTATCTGCGAAGCCTCATCGGTAAGTATATCGCCAAACAGGTTGGCTGTTACCACCACATCAAAACGGGCGGGGTTTTTAATAAGCATCATGGCCAGCGCATCCACAAACTGGTGTTCAATTTCAACATCTGGGTATTCAAGCGCCAGCTTCTGTATTACTTCGCGCCACAGGCGGCTGGTTTCAAGCACATTGGCTTTATCTACCGAGCATAATTTTTTACGGCGGGTACGTGCAGCTTCAAACGCTTTGCGGCCAATACGCTCTACTTCGTAACGGCTGTATTCGGCTACATCGTAAGCGGTGTCGCCATCGTTTTTGCGGCCTTTTTCGCCAAAATAAATATCGCCGGTAAGCTCGCGGAAAAACAATATATCGGCACCTTTTAAAATTTCGGGCTTAATGCTGCTGGCACCCAGTAACTCATCAAACAGTTTTATGGGGCGCAGGTTGGCATACAGGCCAAGCTCCTTGCGCATTTTAAGCAAGCCCTGCTCCGGCCTTACTTTGGCAGAGGGGTCGTTATCGTACTTGGGGTGGCCTACTGCGCCAAACAATACGGCATCGCTTTTGCGCATTTTCTCCAGCGACTCATCGGGCAGCGGGTTGCCGGTAGCTTCTATAGCGGCATGGCCTATCAGCGCTGTATCGTACGTAAAGGTATGGCCGTATTTAGCGGCTATTTTATCAAGCACTTTTTTACCTACTGCGGTTACTTCCTGGCCAATACCATCACCCGGAACGACCAATATGTGTTTTGTTGCCATTGAAATGATTTATTTATACAGTTTTAAAAGTACATAGTGTTTGGTAACGTGTGCCTTGCGTACCCGTACCCTTTGCCATGCCCATTATATTTGGTTAAGCATTTTTTGGGTGGCTTTAATAGCGGCCACTGTTTGGTCGCTGTCAAGCCCGCGCGTTTTAAACTCCTTGCGGCCATTATCCCATGTAATAATGGTTTCGCACAAGGCATCGGTTTTGCCACCGGGCGGTATGCGCACGGCGTAATCAGTTAATACAGGCAACTCCAGCCCTTTGGCTTTGTATACTTTTTTAAGCGCATTCATAAACGCATCGTACTGGCCATCGCCCTGTGCATGCTCTTCAAACGTTTCGCCATTAACGGTTATTTTTAGGGTAACCGAAGGGCGCAGGTTTTTACTGTGGGTAAGCACATAGTTTTCAACCACCACTTTTTCCTCAATGGTATTGCTGTCCAGTATATCGCTGATGATATAGGGCAGGTCGGCCTGGGTTACCACTTCCTTACGGTCGCCCAGTTCAATTACCTGCTGGGTAACTTTTTTAAGGTCCTCGTCGGATAGTTTAATGCCCAGTTGCTGCAGGTTGTTTTCAATATTGGCCTTACCGCTTGTTTTGCCCAGCGCATATTTGCGCTCGCGGCCAAAACGCTCGGGCATAAGATCGTTATAATAAAGATTGTTCTTTTTATCGCCATCGGCATGTATACCGGCGGTTTGGGTAAACACGTTCTCCCCTACTACGGGCTTGTTAACTGGTATGCGGAAGCCGGAGAAGGTTTCAACCAGTTTGCTTACGGTGTACAGCGATTTTTCCGCCACGCGGGTGCTTACCTCTTTAACATAGTCGTTTAACACCGCTATGGCGCTTGCCAGTGGCGCATTGCCTGCACGCTCGCCCATGCCATTAATGGTAAGGTGCAGCCCTTTGGCTCCTGCTTTTACAGCCTCCAGCACGTTGGCAGTGCCAAGGTCGTAATCGTTATGGGCATGAAAGTCGAAATGTACGTGCGGGTAGCGCTGTACCAGCTCGTGTATGTATTCGTACGTTTCCGAAGGGATGAGCACCCCCAGTGTATCGGGCAGCAGTATGCGTTTAATGGGTTGTGCCTGCAAAAAATCAAGGTACTGCAGCACATACTCTTTTGAGTTGCGCATGCCGTTGCTCCAGTCTTCCAGGTACACGTTGGTTTGAATACCGTTTGCGGCGGCCAGCGCTATTACTTTTTCAACATCGGCAAAATGTTCGGCAGGTGTTTTTTTAAGCTGGTGCGTAAGGTGGTTAAGCGAACCTTTGGTGAGCAGGTTCATTACTTTTGCGCCCGATGTAAGCATCCATTGTATGGAGGTGTCGCCATCAACAAAAGTAAGTACCTCCACCTGGTTAATATAGCCATTTTCCTGCGCCCAGGTAGTAATTTTTTTAACCGCCTGAAACTCCCCTTCCGATACGCGCGCGGAGGCTATTTCAATCCTGTCAACCTTTACCTCTGTTAATAATAACTGGGCAATGGTTAGTTTTTCCGAAGCCGAAAACGATACCCCGCTGGTTTGTTCGCCATCCCTTAGCGTGGTATCCATTATTTCTATATAACGTGGCACAGTATTCAATTTTATATCCTGCAAAAGCGGGATATGGTGTAGTATAATCCCCTTTTATTAATACAGGCTGCCTGCAACAAACTGCTGTATATCCCCTTTCATTGCCTGCAGGTAATCAATATCATCAAAGCCATTAAGCATGTTATGCTTTTTGTAGCCGTTTATTACAAAGCTTTCCTTATCGCCGGTGGCGGCAATGGTAATGGTTTGTTCGGGCAGGTTTACTTCAATCTGTGCATTGGGGTCGGCCTCAATGGCTGTAAATATCTTGTCTAAAAAAGCGGGTGTTACAGTAACGGGCAATATGCCAATGTTTAAGGCATTGCCTTTAAATATGTCGGCAAAAAAGCTTGATACCACGCAGCGGAAACCGTAATCGTACAACGCCCAGGCCGCATGCTCGCGGCTGCTGCCGCTGCCAAAATTTTTGCCTGCCACCAGTATTTTACCGCTGTAAATGGGGTTGTTCAATACAAAATCCTGCTTTGGAGTATCATCTGCATTGTAACGCCAGTCGCGAAAAAGGTTATCGCCAAAGCCTTTGCGTTCGGTGGCTTTTAAAAAGCGCGCAGGTATAATCTGGTCTGTATCAACATTTTCAATGGGCAGTGGCACTGCTGAGCTGGTAAGTACGGTAAATTTATCGTAAGCCATGTTAAGTGTAATGTTTAAAGTGTTCGGTGTATAATGTTGGGTGTAACCCTGTGCGGCACACCTTGCTATTAAACGGCAAGGGCTTTGGCGGTAAGCCTGTACCCATTGCCATTATGCCGTTACAGCAAATCCCTGGGGTCGGTAACCACGCCGGTTACTGCTGCTGCAGCGGCTACAAGCGGGCTGGCCAGTAAAGTACGTGCACCGGGGCCCTGGCGGCCTTCAAAGTTGCGGTTGCTGGTACTTACAGCGTATTTACCCTTAGGCACTTTATCATCGTTCATGGCCAAACAGGCTGAACAACCGGGCTGGCGTAACTGAAAGCCTGCATCGGTTAAAATATCTAAAATACCTTCTTCTTTAATTTGCTGCTCAACAATATGGCTACCGGGTACAATCCATGCTGTAACATGGTCTGCCTTTTTGCGGCCTTTCACTATTGAGGCAAATGCCCTGAAGTCTTCAATACGGCCATTGGTGCAACTGCCAATAAATACGTAATCTACTTTTTTGCCTATCATGGCATCTTCCTCGTGAAAGCCCATGTAGTTAAGCGATTTTTCGTAAGTGGCCACACCGCCTTCCACATCGGTGGCTTTTGGTATTTTTTTGCTAATGCCCAGGCCCATACCGGGGTTGGTGCCGTAGGTAATCATTGGCTCAATATCGGCGGCATCAAAGTGGTATTCCAAATCAAAAACAGCACCTTCGTCAGTTTTTAACGTTTTCCAGTAAGCAAGGGCTTTATCCCACTGCTCGCCTTTTGGTGCTTTGTCTTTACCCTTAATGTAAGCAAAAGTGGTTTCGTCGGGGGCTATCATACCGCCGCGTGCGCCCATTTCAATGCTCATGTTACAAACCGTCATACGGCCTTCCATGCTCATGTTTTCAAAAACATCGCCTGCATATTCCACAAAATAGCCGGTGGCGCCACTGGCAGATATTTTTGCTATAATATAAAGAATTACATCTTTTGGTGTTACGGCTTTGTTTAATGCGCCGTTTACGCTGATGCGCATTTTTTTAGCCTTGGGCTGCATAATACACTGTGATGACAGCACCATTTCAACCTCCGAAGTGCCAATACCAAACGCGATGGCACCAAAAGCGCCGTGCGTGCTGGTGTGGCTGTCGCCGCAAACAATGGTCATACCAGGCTGTGTAATGCCATTTTCAGGCCCTACTACGTGTACAATACCGTTTTTAGGGTTACCCAGGCCCCAATGGCTGATGCCATATTTGGCTGAGTTACGCTCAAGGGCGTTTAGCTGGTTGGCGCTAAGGGCATCGGTTACAGGCAGGTGCTGGTTTATGGTTGGGGTGTTGTGGTCGGCGGTGGCAAAAGTCCTTTCGGGGAACATTACTTTAAGCCCCCTGCTCTCCAGGCCCAAAAAAGCTACCGGGCTGGTAACTTCGTGTATAAAGTGCCTGTCTATCAACAGCACATCCGGTCCGTCTTCAATTTTGCGCACTACATGTGCATCCCACACTTTATCAAAAAGTGTACTTGAGGCATTGCTCATTTTCCAATATTTTTAAAAATTACCTTATAAGTATCAAAAAAAGAATTGCAAAGTTCATAAAAACATCGGGAATATGACGCATTCGCCTGAATTTTATTTAAAAACCAGTTTCTTTAAAACCAATTTTAACACCCTTGTTTGGTTTCTTTTACAAAAAATGGTTTTGGTAATGGGACAACAAGTAAACTGTGCCGCCAAAATATAACCGGCTGCCTGCCGCCTGTAACAACTGCTTTGCTGCAATAAAAGGATAAAAACGTTACGCCTGATGGGCCTGCAAACATTTACTTATGCGGATATTTTTTTATTCAAAAATTTGATAATACGAAAACTTAAGCTATTTTTAAGCACCTCACATATAAACCCGGTAAAGCAGCTTGCGAAGAACAACAACAATATTTGTGCTTTTTTATGCAACAGCCATGCTAACAGCATGCAGCTACCAATCAAAAAACACACCTCCGGCTGCTTATTTACAACATTTAACCGATAGCATTAAACAACGCTTTTACTATACCGATACATCGCTGCACTTTCTCGATTCGGTTTTTGCGGCCTACCCATCGGCTGACCTTACGGCAAGGTTTTACTATTACGGTTATGCCTGCGGTTATTACCACCTTAGCGGAGTAAACTATGCAAAAGCCCTGCTTTATGCAGACAGTATGCTGCTGCTGGTACATAACAACCCCGGCATAAAAGACAGGGAAAAGCTTGATGCAATAGCCAATATTTCGAAAGGTGATGTGCTTTTATCGGCCAAGGAGTATGATGGCGCTTACCAATATTACTATTTTGGCAAGCGGGCCGCCGAAAAAAGCCTTGATGCCTGCACATACAGCGAGTACAGCTACCGGCTGGGCATGGTTTTGTACAAAAAGGCCAGCTATGCAGAGGCTACCGTTTATTTTAAAAAGGCATTTGAGGAATCGGCCAGTTGTAAAAACGATTTTACTGTTTTCTACAGGCGACAGGAGCTTTTAAGCAACATAGCCCTTAGTTTTAATAAAAGCGGGCAGCCAGACAGCGCCAAACTGTATTTTAACAAAGCCCTGGACTACATAGCGGCCAACGAAAAAAACTACCCTGATAAACGTTTGAACTTTGAAACGGCTTTAGGGGTGGTTTACGGTAACCTGGCGCAGGTGTTTACCCAGGCCGACCCTGAAAAGGCCGAAGCGCTGTTTAAAAAAAGCATTGCCATTAACGCACAGCCCGGCCATAACGCAGGCGATGCCCTTATTACCCAGGTACACCTTGCAAGGCTTTATTTTAACCTGCATAATTTACCACAATGCATTGCCTTGCTGCAACAGGTAGCAAAAGGCATTGATACCCTGCAATACCCCCATGCCGCCACCGGCTGGAGCGAACTGATGTGGAAGTATTACAATACCCAAAACGATACCCCGAATGCGTATATATGGCGGTTGAAATACGACAGCATTAAGCTGGCAGAAGAAGATAGCAACAGAAAACTGAACGAAACAAATGTAACCGGGCAAATGAAAAACCTGGAGGATGAATACGAAATGTCTCTGCTTAAAAAAGACAATACTTTAAGCCAGGCATACCTGCTGGTGGCAGCCATTTTGTTTACCACCGTATGCATAATACTGATATTTGTATTGTACAACCGGGGGAAATCCAGAAAAAACATAAAAGCGCTAACTAACCTAAACAACGAGATAAACAGGCAAAAACAGCAATTGGAAAACACGCTTGATGAACTGGAAGCAAGAAACAGGGAGAAAGACCGTATACTGGGTATTGTAGCCCACGACCTGCGCAACCCTATTGCAGGCATAAGCTCGCTGATATTGATGCTGAAAGAAGGCCATACATATACAGAAGATCAGCAGCAACTGCTGGCACTTATGCAAAACGCCTGCAACAACAGCATGGAACTGATTAAGGAAATTCTGGAACTGGCGGTGAAGGACAAAGCCGTTGAAAACGCCCCGGACCAGTTGGTGGATGTAAACCTGGTTACAGCCAACTGTGTAAAAATGCTGCGCTTCAAAGCGGCAGATAAAAACCAAACCTTACATTTTACCCCTTCAGTAAAACCTGAAATGATATTTGCCAACCCCGCCAAAATGTGGCGTGTAATAAGCAACCTTATTACCAATGCGGTAAAATTTAGCCCACAGGGGGCCACCATAAACATAACCACCCGCCACAACAGCACCAACGTACTTATTACAGTTAAAGACGAGGGTATTGGTATACCAGATGAAATAAAGGATAAAATATTTGATGTACATACCGATGCCAAACGCACCGGCACCGATGGCGAAAAGCCTTATGGCCTCGGGCTGTCTATCTGCAAACAGATTGTGGAGGCATACAAGGGCGAAATATGGTTTGATACAGAGGTGGGCAAAGGCACTGCTTTTACCATAAGTTTACCTGGGCACAACCCACAGGGCGAAGCAGCTTAACTACTACCAGCAGCAGCCACCCCTTCTTATGCTCTTTAAATATAAATTAATAGCCGGATGATTATGGGGTTGCCGGAGGCTAAGGCGTAACCAATGTTACCGTAAAATAGCCTGCAGGTGCTACTCCTGTTTCTCGTAGGTGCGTAACATTTTAAATGTTAAAGTACCCTGCTCACCTTTCGTAATTTTATACTGTACCACCCTTTTACCACCAGTGGGCGTATCGGTATCGCCTGGTTTATAAATGGGGAACGTACGTAAAAGCGTACCTACCATTACGCTAAATTCATCGTGGCCTTTGTAGCCTTCCCTAAGTTTGGGGTCGTTGTAAATATCAGGAAAATATACCGGCACCATTTCGGTGTTGGCGTTAGATGTTACACCGGCCACGGTGCCTATTTCGTTATTGGGGCCACTAAATATATACACCAATAAATCAGGGTAGCCATCATCGTTCAAATCGTCAACCGCTATGCCAGTGGCCCGGCCCCTTATGTTAAAATAGGCTGGCCTGGCACCGCCTTTAAACCCAATTGGTGTTATAGTAATGGAATTTTCATCGGTTTTTTTGTTGTTGCACGATACTTTGTAGCCAACATCGCTCATTTTTGCGGTGGTATCAAGTTTTCTAAACTGTGCCTCAGCACTGCCGGTATACACCGCGCAAGCAACCAGAAAATACAAATATTTACTGCCCATGCCGCAAATTAAAGAGATTTTTTTGAGATTTTGCCTTACCGCTGCATTAAAAGCACACAATGCTTCTACCTGCTAAAATTGAATGTATTAAAAATTTATATGACAATCCGTAATTTGATTTGCGGGAGGTGTAATTCACCCATTACCGGGCGGGGTAGCTTTCACCACATAGATTCAGTAGTTAACATAGTTAAACATTGAATGACATTTGAAAAACATAGTTAAATATATTCTATGCCCCTTATCTAACCTTATGTGTTTCTTATGTTTTCTAATGTGGCTATGTGGTTAAAAACGCCTAAACCTAATAACTGATAGTCATTAAAAATTTATATGCCTGCTATTTAGCGTGCCACCAGTGCGGCAGCACCAAATACCCCGGCACTATCCCCCAGCGATGGCCTTAACACCGGCACTGAAACGCCATTGTTAAAAATATAGTATTTAAGCCATTCGTACCCCTTGGTATAAATTTCGTTTATATTGCCAACGCCGCCACC
This sequence comes from uncultured Parafilimonas sp., assembly GCA_964598675.1. Lineage (GTDB taxonomy): Bacteria > Bacteroidota > Bacteroidia > Chitinophagales > Chitinophagaceae > JABDFW01. The sequence goes on along the minus strand of CAZRDD010000178.1, from coordinate 568 downwards.
CACAACAATAACATCGGGGTCTAACAGGTTTGTAACTACCGATACTGCTTTGCCAAAAAAATGCGCCAGCCTTTCAATGGTTTTAAGGGCAGCTTCGTCTTTACCTTCGTGGTAAAGGGCTAAAATTTGTTTAAGGGTTAAATTATTGCCCGTTAAACCGGTATAATAACGCTGCAAACCTGTGCCAGACAACACTGTTTCCACACAGCCGCTTCTGCCGCAGTAACAAGGGCCGCCGCTTTCATCCAAAAAATTATGGCCCCATTCACCACCAATACCGTGTAACCCGTTCCACACCTTACCATCAATTACAATACCGCCGCCAACGCCGGTACCCATAATAATACCAAAAACCACTTTTGCACGCGGTGCATGGGTTTTAACAATACCCCAATGGGTTTCGGCCAGCGCAAAACAGTTGGCATCATTGGCCAATACCACTTCTACCCCTAAAGCATCCTCCAGGTCGGCTTTAAGCGGTTGCCCATTTAACGCCACGCTGTTGCAGTTCTTCATGGTTTGCGTGGCGGGGTCGTTAACGCCTGGGGTACCAATACCAATACGGCTG
>CAZRDD010000177.1:0-9454 GCA_964598675.1 uncultured Parafilimonas sp. | reverse complement strand
TTAATAACCGGTGGAACATTTTTGGCGATGTGCAGTACAGGCATGTTATGCACCGCATAGATGGTTTTGAAGACTACCCCAACCTTTTTATTAAACGCAGTTTTGACTTTGTAAACCCTAAAGCCGGGGTAAGCTACAACCACGGCGGATGGAATGCTTACCTAAGCTATGCACAGGCCAATAAGGAGCCTAACCGGGATGATTTTAAAGCAACCCCGCAACAGCAACCCAGTAAGGAAACCCTGCACGATGTTGAACTGGGTATTGAATGTAAAAAGCCCGGTTACAACTGGGGCATTACCCTGTACGATATGATTTATAATGACCAACTGGTACTTACCGGCAAAATAAACGATGTAGGCAGTGCCACCCGTATAAATGTACCCAACAGCTACCGCCTTGGTATTGAACTACAGGGTGGTTACACCTTTGCCAAATGGGTTAATGCCACCGCTAACCTTACCCTTAGCCGCAACAAAATAAAAACCTTTACGGAGTACCTTACCAATTATGATGATGGAAGCCAGCAGGCTATTGCACACAGCAATACCGATATATCTTTTTCGCCATCCGTTATTGGGGCTTTTAGTGTTAATTTTTTGCCAGTTCAAAATCTTGAAATCAGCCTGCCGGGTAAATATGTGGGCAAGCAATACCTTGATAATACCCAAAACAGCCTGCGCACCCTTGGCAGTTTTTATACGCAGGATGCACGCATAAGCTACACCCTTAACAACAAGCTGTTTAAACAATGGACGATTATTGGCCAGGTAAATAACATATTTAACAAGCTATATGAGCCTAACGGGGCGGCTTACCCTTATATTTATGGGGGTGCATTAATCAACAGCAATTATTATTACCCTGTAGCAGGCGCCAATTTTATGATGGCGGTTAATGTTAAGTTTTAAAGCCTGTAACATAAAATACCCGTAGCAGTTCTCAACCGGGTGGTTTTCTTTACAAAAGAAGGCCACCCGGTTTTATTTAAGGCATTATGGGTGAGCTAACTGTGCAAAACCATTCGGCAGCTTGTAACGGCACCGCCTTTTTATTTAATCGCCAAAAAATATAAAAAATGTTAATACTTCACCGGCATTAAACTTTGTACCACGCCCTGGCATCTTATTGCCAAAGCAATTGATTATGAAAAAATACCTTTCCATGTTTTGCCTGCTGCTTTTGCTGGGGGCAGCCAAAGCCGAAGCGCAATATGGCACCCGTATTTATGTTCGCCCCGGTTATGCCAGGCCACACCGCGCGCAGCGCCGCCCTGTGCACGATGATTTTCAGCCATCGGTAAACATCAGCATTGGATACGGCTTTCCCAACCTGGATAAAAACGCGCTTATTGACTTTACCAATGCCTACCGTGGCAACACTGCCCAAACCGGCCCCATACACGGCGCTATTGACTATCAGTTTAGCCGTTACATGAGCATTGGTGTTATGGGCAGTTACAGCAAGGCTACCGTAACTTATTATGATGTAGATTCTTATCAACAGGCTTTTACGGGCAAGGTTGAAAACTGGGCCATTATGCTTAACCTTGTAAATTACTTTCCCACATATAACCGTAATGTATCTCCTTATTTAAGAACGGCTATTGGCGTAAATAACTGGACACAGGATTACAGCTATCCCGATGGCAGCAAAGTAGCCAATGTGCTGGAACCCAGCCAGTTTGCCTACCAGGCATCCCTGGGTGCAAAATTTAAACTATCGCCCAATGCTGGGTTATATATTGAGGCAGGGTATGGTAAATACATACTGGCAGGCGGTTTAACCTTTAAATTCTAAATCTTTAAAATAGCAAGCGGTGGATGATTGCTTTACAGCCATCATCCACCGCTTTTTTATTTCAAAATATCACAACAAAGCTTTCTAAAAAACTACCCTACATGCTGGCCTACGGCTTCCACAATCACCCCCAGTTCTGCGGCAAGCCTGCTTTTTTTGTAGCCGTATAAAAAGTAAATAATTACACCCAGCACCAGCCAGGAGGAGAACCACAGCCAGTTACGCCCCGTCATGCCTGTTAGCAGGTACAAACAGGTAGAAAGCCCCATAAGCGGTACAAGCGACCAGCTTTTTACAAAGGCCATAATGGAAAGAATAACCAGCGCTACCCATAAAATGATGGTGGAAATATTAAGCGATGCATTGTCTGCATTAATAACAAACAGGTCGCTGTAATAATGCGGGTTATTGTACAGCAGCAAGGCTATGGTTGCAGCTATCAATAGCGGAAAAATAATCTTAGCATTTACATAAGGCATATTAAACTTGCCTGGCACTTTCTCCTTTTTAGGTATCAGCAGCACACCGCCGCATACCAGCACAAAAGCAAACAGGGTGGCAATGCTGGTAAAGTCAAGCACAAAAGTTTTATCAGTAAATATTATGGGTATCCCTACAAACAAGCCGGTAACAACGGTAGAGAAAGATGGGGTTTTAAACTTGGGGTGTATTTTCTCAAAAATGGGCGGCAAAAGGCCATCGCGGCTCATGCACATCCAAATTCTTGGCTGCCCCATTTGAAAAACCAACAGCACACTGGTCATAGCCACTACTGCCGCCAGCGAAACCAAAAATTGCATCCAGCTTACATGGGTATCTTCAAATATCTTCGCCAGCGGGTCGCCCACATCCTTAAAGTTCCTGTAATTTATCACGCCTGTAAGCACCAGTGTAAGCAAAATGTACACCACGGTACAAATAACAAGGCTTAGTATCATACTGCGTGGCAGGTCGCGCTGCGGGTTGTTGCTTTCCTCCGCCATAACACTAATGGCATCAAAACCTATGTAGGCAAAAAACACACCGCTAACGGCTGTCATTACCCCGCTAAAACCGTTGGGCATAAAGGAGTGTACTCCCAAATCGCTTGCCGGTGTCCAGTTGGCAGGGTTTACGTAGTAAGCACCCACACCAATTACCAGTGCCACAACGCAAAGCTTAAGTATAACCATTACGTTGCTAAAATTGCGGCTTTCTTTAACCCCCACATATACCAGCATGGTTATAAGTACATTTATAACCAGCGCAGGCAGGTCGAATATAATACGCAGCCCGCCAATACGGGGGCTGTTGTTCCAGGCATTCAACAACTCCTTTGTGCTGTTGGTAAGGGTATTTACTGCCTGCCCTGCATTCTCAGTAAAGGCTCCATGCGCTTCGCGGTAACTGCAGGTTAAATAATCAGGTATATGCAATCCAATACGGCTTAGAAAGGAGGTAAAATAATCGCTCCACGAAAAAGCCACGTAAATATTACCAATGGAATACTCCATAATAAGGGCCCAGCCAATAACCCAGGCAAACAACTCTCCAAACGAAGCATACGCGTAAGTATAGGCACTGCCTGCCACGGGTATGCGGCTGGCAAATTCGGCATAACACATAGCAGTAAAACCACAAGCTACCGCACAAATGAGAAAAAGGAAAACCACACCGGGCCCGCCCCTGAAACAAGCCTCGCCCAGGCTGCTGAAGCTGCCCGCGCCGATAATTGCGGCTATGCCAAAAAAGGTAAGGTCTTTTAAAGAAAGCACTCTTTTAAGCCCGCCTCCCCCGCCACCGTGGGGGTCTTCCTGCAAAGTTTCAGCGTCTCGTAATATCTTGTCAATATTCTTCGTACGGAAAAGCGATTTACTCATGCAGTGGAGGTTTATTAATAAAAAGGTAAAATAGTAAATGCGGTTTACGCAGAAAAATATTTTTTATTGTTTGCTATTGCCATAAAGTTTGGCAAACAATGGTAAAACCAACGATAAGGCCTTACAGCACAGCATAAAAATATCCTTGTACTATGATAAGCACTGGCCAAATTACCTAAATTTAAACCGTAAGTATTATTGCTATCCTTTGCCGGCAGGCCCAAGAATTGATAACCAAAATGTATCTATTTTGCTTCAGGGGCAAACTTTTTAGCATACTGGCGTAAAAAAACCATTTTACCGTCCTTGTCAAACTTCCAATTTTCGTTTAACAGCAACGAGTCTTTTTTGTTATTTACTGTTACAGACAATCTTTCCCACAAAGTTACCCAACTACCCTCCTGATTGGTATTGTTCAATGCTACAAAGGCATCTGGAACATGCAGGCATGTTTGCAGGGTACCCCGCTGTTTTTTAAAATATTCTATCAATGAGTCCCTGGAGAGTATCAGGTGCTTACCTTCCGCAAGGTCAAGCGTAACAGTATCAGCAAAATCTGCAACTGCTGTGCCCAGGGTATTAGCATCGTAGTTACTATAAAAGTCGAATACTTTTTGTGCAAGGGCCGGGTTACCAATCTCAAACTTTCTTATGTACTTGCTGGTAATCGAATCTACCTTTCCACCGGTTGATTTTATTGTATCTGCAACAGGGGCATCAGCCGTTTGCGGGCTGTTGTTACACGCAACAAAGGTGGCAGTGACTATAAAAAGGGCGGCAATACGTTTCATAAAGGTGTTTTGGCAAAGCCAGTTTTAATGCACTCAATTTACGTATTATATCACTAAAAAATATTGGTTCAACAAGTTTTTACATACTCTGTATTTTGTATGCCTGTTACAATAACCTTCCCACAGTATAAATTACTTTGGCATAGCGATATAGATACAACAATGTGTTAACTTTAAGGCATGAGAAAAATGATAGCGCTAATTGCCTTTCTCGCCTGCTTGCAGGCGCTGCCTGCACAGGTAACTATAGAAAACCTGCTGAGTGTACCTTATCCTACTGAACTTAAAAGCTCCAAGGATGGCAAGCATATTGCCTGGGTATTTAACAACCAGGGGGTGCGCAATGTTTTTGCAGCGGATGCCCCTTTATTTGCCGTTAGGCAAGTTACTGCCAATACTGCGGACAATGGTATTGAGATTACTGATATTGCCTTTTCGGCCGACGGCAACCGGGTATTTTTTACGCAAGGCAACAGCGTAAACGGCGCTGGTGAGGCGGCTAACCCGGCAATGCTGCAGGAGAAAACAGGGCAGGATGTTTGGGTGGTAAACTCCAACGGCACTGCACTGCGCAAAATAGCCCCTGGCACAGGAGCGGCGCCATCGCCGGATGGAAGCACAGTCGCTTTTACCGCCCACGGCAAAGTATGGCTGGCATCTTTAACCGATACTGCTAAAAAACCGGAACAACTGTTTGAAGCGAGGGGTGGCCTGGGCGACCTGCGCTGGAGCCCCAACGGCAGTACGCTTGCATTTATAAGCAATCGCGGCGACCATGCTTTTTTAGGATTATACAACCTGCAAAACAAAACAGTTGAATACCCCGACCCTTCCGTTGATATTGATATGCAGCCAGTTTGGAGCCCCGATGGTAAATGGATTGCCTTTATACGGGTACCCAACATGAAGGATGTACTAATTTTTACCGAGCAGCGTACCGCCCTGCCGTGGAGCATACGCCTGCTGGATGTTGAAAAAGGCCAGGGCAAAGAAATTTGGAAAGCACCGGAGGGACAGGGAAGTGCTTTGTACACCGATTTTCCTGTGGCGGATAACCTGCTGCTTTGGGCGGCAGGCAACCAGCTTGTTTTTCCGTGGGAGCGGGATGGATGGCAGCACCTTTATACTATTGATGCCTTTAAAGGCGGCGCCCCACGGCTGCTTACCCCCGGTGATGGCGAGGTGGAAAATATGCTGCTGTCGCCCGATGCAAAGTCTGTAATATACAATACCAATATAGCCGACAGCCACCGCCGCCACATTTGGCAGGTTAATGTTGCTGATGGCAAGCCAGTACAACTTAGCAAAGGCACCGGTATTGAATGGAGTGCAGCCGTAACACAATCCGGCGTTGCTGTGCTACAGTCAACCGCTGTTACACCTGCCTGGCCGGTATTGCTTAAACCCGATGGTGCAGCCACCAAAATAGGCGAAGCGCTTTTCCCGTCAGTATTTCCGGCCAGTGCGCTGGTGGTGCCGCAACCGGTAAGCTTTGCAGCCAAAGATGGCATGCTTATACATGGGCAGTTGTTTTTGCCACCTAGCTACCAGGCGGGCAAAAAATATCCGGCGCTGCTGTTTTTTCATGGCGGCTCGCGCAGGCAAATGCTGCTTGGCTTTCATTACATGGATTATTACTCCAACGACTATGCCATGAACCAGTATTATGCCAGCAAAGGCTATATAGTGCTGGCGGTTAATTACCGCAGCGGCATTGGTTACGGCCTCAACTTTCGCGAAGCTTTGCATTATGGCGCCAATGGCGGCAGCGAGTATAACGATGTGTTAGGTGCAGGGCTTTATATGCGCAGCCGGGCCGATGTAATTGGCACCCGTATTGGCCTGTGGGGTGGCAGCTACGGCGGTTACCTTACCGCCATGGGCCTAAGCCGCAACAGCGATATTTTTGCCTGCGGGGTAGACATACATGGCGTGCATGACTGGAGCGAGGAAATGAAAAACTGGGTGGCCGGTTACGACCCCGCCGTACGCACCGCTTTTGCTGCCACCGCGCTGGCCAGCAGCCCGGTGCATTTTTTAAATGGCTGGAAAAGCCCCGTACTTTTTATACACGGGGATGACGACCGTAATGTACCTTTTAACCAAACAGTAAACCTGGTGGAAAAGCTGCGCGCCCGTAAAGTGTATTTTGAGCAGTTGATTATACCGGATGAAATTCACGACTTTTTGCTGCACAAAACCTGGGTGAAAGGGTATTACGCAGGAGCAGACTTTTTTGAAAGAAAGATGAAGTAAGGCGTTAAAATGAGCAGGCAGTGTTTTTGAAATGCGCATGGATATGCGGGGATAGGGTTAGCCGCAAATAAAACAATGTTTGCGCCTATCAGCGTACAAGCAGCTGTAGCCCGTTTACCTTGCAAGGCCTTAACAACCAACCAAACCGGCTAGCTGTAGTAATAGCAATTACTACAGCTAATACCATTTTACCACTTAAGTAATTTAGCATTATATTAAAATGGCAGCGGCAGCACTTAGGGTAAATTTGGCGTGGGCAGAGGCTGGCAGTTGCCTGGCAAACATAGAAGCCATCTCTGCAAGTAACGCATGCAAATAAACCAATTGATAAGCATAGCAAGCTGCGCAAACCTGCTTTTTTTGGCCATTATTACGCTGGCAAAAAAAAGCCAGCCAGTAGCCGGCTACCGGTTTCTGGCGGTTTTTTTCATGCTGCTGGCATTTAATATTGCCGACAATTTGCTTACCGATAATGGCACGTACACCAAATACCCGCCCCTGCTTATCATTTTTCAGCCAGTGCAGTTAGCTATTCCGCCAGCATTGTACTTTTCGGTAGTTTATTTAACATCAATCAACAAAAAGCTTTCTCCGCTTATTATCATTCATTTTATACCTTATTTCATATTTATATTTCTATACACATTGTATGCAATCATTTCTTATTTACCAGAAGCATTTACAGGCCCACTAAATAACCAAGCCCCCCAAAGCAGCAGTAACACTGCTGGTATCATTGCTACCATTCTGTTATTTGCACAAATATTTACCTACCTGGCGTTATCGGCCAAACAGCTTAACAAGCATACAAAGGCTCTACCCTATTTTGTATCTAACATTGCGGGCAATGATTACCGGTGGCTTGGCAATACCATTAAAGGGCTTAGTGTACTGGCAATCATCTGGTTTTTTGAAAGCCTTATTAACCAGCCGCATTATTCATGGTATTTTTCATTAACATATCTTATTGGTTTTTCCAACCCAGTTAAACAGGTTACCCGGCAAAAAAATGTTTATCCATTTTCTTCAGAAGAAGCCATGGATATAGCCATGATTATTGCAACCCAACAAGGGGAGGTAAATAATACATTTACACCCCCCAACGAAAATGTAGCAGCAAGTGGTATTGAAGTTACAGATGCAAAAGAGGAAATTACAGAGCAGGCGGAAAAGAAAAAAGTGCTTAGCGATGATATGGCCGCCCATTACAAACAGGCCCTTTTAACCCTTATGAATGATAACAAACCTTGGCTGGATTGTGATTTAACTTTGCCCAAACTAAGCAAAATGCTTATGCTTAATACTTACCAAACCTCCTACATCATTAACAAAGGGTTTGGTGAAAATTTTTATCTATTTATAAACAGGTACAGGGTTGAGGAATGCAAGAGAATGCTTGAAAGCAGCAACCACACCCATTTAAGTATTTTGGGCATGGCGTACGAAGCAGGCTTTAACTCAAAAACAGCCTTTAATACTTCCTTTAAAAAAATTACAGGTTTATCGCCCGTGGAATATAGAGAGCAATTGATGCATACTAAATCCCATAAAACAGGTACCGATATATCAACTATTTGATATTCAATTAGTTAACTTTTATTAAATCCATTTATCAGAACCTGCTTTACCACAAACGGACATAGTTTTACTGCATAAAATTTCTACAAAAATGCAAACAGTAAAATCCGTTTCAGTTGTTTTTGCCTTGTTGATTGTTATAGCTATGTGTTCATCCTGCAAAAAAAATGCAGCTAACCCGGCCCTCATTACTAAAACAGTCTCCCTGTCTGGCCACCAGCTTTCCAGTTACCAGATAATAAATAATACAAAATACCTGGTAGTGTTTGAATCGGGACTGGGCGATGATGCCAGCGTATGGAACCAAAAAAACGTACCGCTTGCTATTGTACCAGGTGCCGATGTATTGTTGTACGACAGGGCTGGCTATGGTAAATCGCCCAAGGGGCCAACGCCACGTAACATAAACAGGTTGAGTAATGAGTTAGACAGTGTTATTGCTGCAGTTGCCAATAGCCGTAAAGTGATACTGGTTGGGCACTCGTTAGGCGGTATGATCATAAGGGATTATGCCATTAAGCACCCTGCCACCACGGCTGCATTGCTTTTTGTTGACCCTTCACACGAACTGTACAACCATCCAACGCCAGCACAGCAGGATACCATTTACAATATTTTCAACACCACTTACGGGCCAAATTTTGGAGGAACGATGGAGGCTTCAGAGCTAACGTACGACTCAAAATACCTGGCTGCGTTGCCACCACTGCCCAACATACCTGTGATCGTGCTCACCAGCATGAAAACAGACAACACCCATTCACCAGCCGAACGGCAGCTTTGGTATAATGCGCACGAAGCATTAAAAGCCGGGTTAACCGATTTTACGCATATTACCACCACCAATGCAGGGCATTATATCATGGTTGAGCAGCCCAGCTTAGTTACAGATAATATAAAAGTATTGTTGACTAAACTACCTAAGTAATCGCTGGAACTTTTGTAAACTCCTGCTATTAGGCGTACAACCATAAATGCATCACCCAGATTTATTTAATCTTGCCGGGGCAATCGTTTATACGCGGGCAGTGCAACCCCAAAAGCATTCACCAGCCACCTGCCTTCAACAATGCTGATCCTTTTTGATCAAAACCCGGCCAATGTCAGATTTTTTACGATTATATAGCAACAGGGTAAAAAGTACAGACAACATGTTTTTGCGACATGCAT
>CAZRDD010000176.1:0-9466 GCA_964598675.1 uncultured Parafilimonas sp. | reverse complement strand
AGTTTTCGGCAGATGAAAAATACCTGTATGCTTCGGGTGGCAATGATAACTGGAGATTAAAATATGCTGTAACACATAACAAACTTGCTTTGAATGACAGCATAAAGCTTGGCGATAAAAAGCTTAACATATCGCCCACCGGGCTGGAGACAAACGATGCATCGCATACCCTTTATGTTGTAACCAAAGATGACAGCAGCCTGTATGTAATTGATCTTTCCACAAAAAAAATCACTCAAAAACTGTCACTTGGTGCAGAAGCATATACCTGCCTGCTGTCGCCCAACAAGAGCGAGCTGTATATTTCGCTTTGGGGGGGTGATAAGGTTTTAGTATACAATACCGTACAACAAAAACTTACTGATGCAGTTGCCGTTGGCGATAACCCTAATGATATATGCCTTACTAAAAATGGCAAATACCTGTATGTAGCCAATGCCAACGATAACAGCGTTTCGGTAATAGATGTTAAGCACCGTAAGGTAATTGAAACACTAAATGCCGCTTTGTATCCCGATGCGGTACCCGGCTCAACCACCAACAGCGTGGCATTAAGCGCAGATGAAAAAACACTGTACATAGCCAATGCCGATAACAATTGCCTGGCGGTGTTTGATGTAAGCGTACCCGGCTCCGGCAAATCAAAAGGCTTTATACCTACCGGTTGGTACCCAACAGTGGTAAGGGTGGTTGGCAGCACCGTTTATGTAGCCAATGGCAAAGGGTTTAACAGTATGGCCAATCCTTTTGGGCCTAACCCATACAACAAAAAAGTACAGCTTGGTTTTCAAAAAGGTGCGGCAGATAAACCAAGGCAGGTGCAGTATATAGGCGGGTTGTTTAAAGGCACATTGGGGTACTTTACCACGCCAACAGCAGCGCAGTTGGGAGGCTTGTCAAAGCTTGTGTACGAAAATACCCCTTACAATAAAAACACTGAGCTTGTTGCAAAAGGCGAGCCCGGTAACCCCATACCCATGAAGGTTGGGGATGCCTCACCCATAAAATATGTGTTTTATATAATAAAAGAAAACAGGACCTACGACCAGGTGCTTGGCGATATGCCCGAAGGTAACGGAGATACAAGCCTTTGCCTGTTTGGCGAAAAAGTAACCCCTAACCTGCATGCGCTTGCCCGCGAATTTGTGCTGCTGGATAATTTTTATGTTGATGCAGAAGTGAGTGCCGATGGGCACAACTGGAGCATGGGGGGCTATGCCAATGATTACCTTGAAAAAACATGGCCCACCAGTTATGGTGGCCGCGGTGGCAGTTATGATGCTGAAGGTAACCGGGAAATTGCTAATAACAAGGGTGGGTTTATATGGGAGCATGCTAAACGTGCAGGCGTTAGCTACCGTACCTATGGTGAGTTTGCTGACGACTACAAACCCAATATACCCGTATTAAAGGGCCATTTTTGCCCCTACTATACCAGTTGGGACCAAACCATACGCGATACCACCCGTGTAGGCCAATGGAAACGCGATTTTGACAGCCTGCTTACTGCAAATGCTTTGCCCGGCATAAGTACATTACGTATTATTAACGACCATACCGAAGGCCTTAGCAAAGGCCGGCCAACGCCTTTTGCCCATTGTGCCGATAACGACCTTGCCGTAGGTATGTTTGTTGACTATTTAAGTAAAAGCCCTGTTTGGAAAGAAAGCGTGGTGTTTGTGCTGGAAGATGATGCACAGGATGGCCCCGACCATGTAGATGCACACCGCAGCCCGGCCTACGTGGCAGGTGGTTTTGTTAAGCGCCATTTTGTTGACCATACCATGTATTCAACCACCTCGGTTTTGCGCACTATTGAGCTTATTTTGGGCATACCACCTATGAGCCAGTACGACGCTGCTGCTACACCTTTGTGGAGGTGTTTTTCCAACACAGCAGATGCCACTGGTTTTACTGCCAAGCCTTTACAAACGGATATCAATGAAAAGAACCAGGTAATCAATGCCTGGCAGCGTAAAAGCGAGTCGTTCGACTTTACGAAAGAGGATAAAATAAACGACCGCGAATTTACCGAGGTTATATGGAAGGCTGTAAAAGGCGAAGCCGCCGTTGTGCCTGCACCAAAACATGCCGCCTTTGTAAAAACAGGGGGTAACTAAATTTACGGTTATAAAGAACGTTATACACTCCGCCCCGCAGGTTTTACTGCGGGGCGGTTTTGCTTAGTTGGCAGGGTAATGTAAAGCCATGCTAAAGGTTGAGCAGAACAAAAAAACGGGTACAGGTAAATGGGTTTGCTGCCTGTTATGTAATTTGTGGCCTCAATAAAAACAATAAAGCAATAATACATGCTTAAGCCTGCTACCATAAAATTTTTGAAAGACCTGAAGAAGAACAACCACAAGGAATGGTTTGATGCCAACCGCAAACAATACGAGGCGGCAAAGGAAGATTTTACTGCGCTGGTAAAAGAAGTGATAGTAATACATGGGCAAAAGGATGAAGGCATTGCTGGCCTGTTGCCTAAAGACTGTATGTTTCGTATTAACCGCGATGTGCGGTTTAGTAAAGATAAATCGCCTTACAAAACCAATTTTGGTGCAAGCTTTGCCCGGGGTGGCAAAAAAAGCACTTTTGCCGGTTATTATTTTCATTGCGAGCCTGGTGGAGATGGCAGTTTTGTAGGCGGCGGGTTGTGGATGCCCGAGGCAGAAAACCTTAAAAAAGTACGGCAGGAAATTGATTACTCACTGGCTGAGTTTGAAGGCATCATCAACAATAAAAAATTCACTTCGGTATACAACGGGCTTTACCAGGGGGATGATGCAAAGCTTACCCGCGAGCCGAAAGGCTATGAAAAAGACAACCCCGCTATTGAGTACATTAAGCTGAAGAGTTTTTTGGCTATGCAGCCCTTAACCGAGGCCGACCTTACCAGTAAGGACCTGGTGAAGAAAATTACCACTGCTTTTGAGGCGCTGCAACCGCTGGTAGCCTTTATAAACCGCAGCCTTGAGTAATTTTTTTGTATATTGGCTTTGTTAATAATACACACATGAGAAAAACCTGCATCGCCCTGTATTTTATACTGGCTGCCTGTATAGTTAATGCCCAAACATTTAGGGTAAATATTGCCCCCGAATTGCAGGATGCGGCCGTTGACGGGCGGCTGCTGCTGCTGATGAGCAACAACGATAAAGCCGAACCCCGTTTTGAAATTGGCGATGATGCTGAAACGCAGTTGGTTTTTGGTATTGATGTGGATGGGTGGAAGCCCGGTACCACGCAATTGGTGGATATGCACGCCTTTGGTTACCCGCTTGAAAGACTGAAAGATGTGCCAGCAGGCGATTATTATGTGCAGGTACTGCTGCATAAGTATGAAACCTTTCATTTAAAAAACGGGCATACGGTAAAACTGCCGATGGACAGGGGCGAAGGCCAGCACTGGAACATTGCACCGGGTAATATCTATTCGGTACCCGTTAAAATTCATTTTGACCCTGCCACCTCCGGTGAAGTAAGCCTTACCATCAGCAAAATAATCCCCCCTATAAAGGAGGCGGAAGATACTAAATACATTAAGCATATTAAAATACAAAGCAAACTGCTTACCGAGTTTTGGGGGAGGCCCATGTACCTGGGAGCAATTGTATTGTTGCCCGGCGGTTATGATGAACACCCCGATGTAAAATACCCCATGGCCATTTTTCACGACCATTTTGTGGCCGACTTTGATAATTTTCGCACCACTCCGCCGGATGAAAACTTAAAACCAGACAGCAGCCCGCGTTTCAGGATTACGGGGTACAATAAAATTGTTCAGCAGGAGTCTTACGATTTTTACAAGCAGTGGACGGGCCCCGGCTTCCCCAGGGTGCTGGCGGTAAAAATACAGCATGCCAACCCTTACTACGACGACAGCTATGCCGTAAACTCTGAAAACTTAGGCCCCTACGGCGATGCTATTACTTATGAGCTGATACCCGAAATTGAAAAACGGTTTCGCGGTATTGGCCAAGGCTGGGCCAGGTTTATGTACGGCGGCAGCACCGGCGGCTGGGAGGTGCTGGCGGCGCAGGTATTCTACCCTGATGAATACAACGGCTGTTACTCGGCTTGCCCCGACCCTGTTGACTTTCACCATTACACCACTATTGATATATACAATAATAAAAACGCCTATTACGCCGAAAGCGATTTTAAAAAAACGCCCCGGCCCGGCCACCGCGATTACCTGGGCCATGTAAGCGCCACCGTAAGGGATATGAACCTGCGCGAGCTTGCCCTTGGCACCCGCAGCCGCAGTGGCGACCAGTTTGATATTTGGGAGGCCGTTTTTTCTCCGTCGGATGCGGATGGTTACCCTAAACGCATATACGATAAGTACACAGGTGCAATTGATTCATCTGTGGCAGCGTATTGGAAAGAGCATTTTGACCTTACCTATATTATTAACCGCGACTGGAATAAACTGGGCGATAAGCTGAAAGGCAAAATACATATTTATGTAGGCGATATGGACAGCTACTACCTTAATAACGCCGTTTATACCGCCGAGGATATGCTTAAAAAGCTGCAAAACCCCAATTGTAACTGCCAGGTTGATTACGGCGACCGTGCCGAGCATTGCTGGAATGGCGACCACAGCCAGCCCAACTACATAAGCCGCCTGCGCTATAACCAAATGTATATTAAAAAATGGGCCGAGGAGGTAAAAACAAGGGCCCCCAAAGGCGCAGATTTAAAAAGCTGGAGGTATTAGGCGAAGGGTTGTAAGGAAGATGCCTTTTTAAAATACTCAATAGATTAGATTTTATTTAACAAGGTGCGATATTAATAAAACATTGCACCTTGTTTGTTTTGTCCCGTCATCAACGGCCGTTGTCACATTTAGTTTTTATATCCCTGTGTTATGCTTTGCTTTGAAGTGTAAATTAATTCGCATGAAAAGCAGGTTGTTTTTTAAGGCTGCATTATTACACAGCGTTATTGTATGGTTATTGATACAGGCATCAGATATAGTAAATTATCTGTTAAGCAATAATGTAAGTACACATGATGTGCTGTTTGAGCTTTGGCACAGATTTATCAACCATAATGTTAACCAGTTAATATGGATTGATGTACTGGTGTTTTGCTCTATAATAGAAATAAACTGGCATTTTGTATTTGTAAAATATCGGTTTGCCATAATAAAGTTTATTACCGCTACGCTTGGCCTTGGACTTTTATTTTCAAGCTTTATTTTGTTGCATAACCTGGTGTTTGCAAAATTTGTTTTGCTGCCTGGCTACTTTGCAATATTGCTGGCGTACCTTTTATATGCAGGCTGCTTCATTTTTATTCGCAATTATTTTGAAGCTAATAAGATAAAGGCCGAACAGCTTCAACAAAAAACAATGGCAGAACTGCGTGCATTAAAAGCACAGTTGGACCCACATTTCTTTTTTAATACACTCAATAATATTTATGGAACTGCACTGGCCGAAAACGCACAAAAAACATCTGCGGCAATTGATAAATTGGCAAGCCTGATGCGTTACGTTATGGATGTTTCTGCGCAAGATGAACGGCCTTTAAACGATGAGTTTGCTTTTATAGATGATTATGTTGTTTTACAAAAAACGCGGTTGCCAGATAGGGAAAATATTGTAATTAATACAAACATTGAATATGGCAATAGCCAGATAAAGATACCTTCTTTGCTATTTCTGCCGTTTATTGAAAATGCTTTTAAATATGGTGTTAGTATTGATAAGGAGTGCTTTATTAATTTATCGCTTACCGTTGCTAATGGCCGTGTTTTACTACAATTATTTAATTCAATACATCTGTCAAATAGTGCAAACAAGGGGACAGGTACTGGCATATTAAATGCCCGTAGAAGGCTGCAGTTATTATATCCCAATAAGCACAAATTAGATGTTGTAAATGATGGAAATGTATTTAGCGTAAAATTAGAAATACCGGTTTAAAAATCTTATTATGAAAAAAAAGTTACTAAGCATGCTTATGCTTTTTCCAATAAGTACTTATGCTCAGTCAGTAATTTCAGGCCATATTAAAAATTATGAAGCAGGTATAAAAGTGATGATAACCCCCGCTTTTGACAGTTGGCTTTACGCAAGCGATAGGTTGGAAGTTTTACCGGATGCTGATGGTAATTTTACAATTAAGGCAAACACTCTGTACCCCCAGTTTATTGTACTTGATTATAAAAGTATTCATTTAAAACTATATACAGAGCCGTTTAAAACGCTAAAGCTTGCATTTAATGCGGCTGATTGTTTTAATACGCTCTCTTTTTCAAAAAGCCTTGCAAAAGAAAATTTGTTTTGTTTGCAAACCGGTATAACAAATTTTGATTTATACCCCCATCAGGCAAACGATACAGCATTATCTCCTGTTGATATTTTTCAGCAAATTCAACTGGCGCAAAACATTTCATTAAAAAAGTTGGATTCGATAACCAAGTTTGTAAATACCTCCTTTGTAAATATCACAAAAGCTGAAATTGACTATTATGCTGCTGCAAAATTGCTTGAACTTAGTTTTAAAGCAGGCGTTTGGTGGGCTGGCGAGGCTGCTAAGCCTGTTAAATACAGCCTTAGCACCTGGAAGGAGGTTATTTACAAGGCATACAGTGCTAACCCGCTATCAAACAGCCTGGCTGTAAACAGCTATAATTATATGGCTGTAGTAAATAATATTAATTTTTACCTTGAATGCCAGTTTGTTTCAAAGACAGATTTTGCTGCGGAATTTGAAAAAATAATGGGGGAGCCCTTAGGGGAAATAAAGGCGACCTTGGGGAAAAAAGGCAAGTCTTATCTTGAGTACAAGCAGTTGTGCTATTACATAAACGGCCCGGCTTTAGAAAAGAGCATTGCATCGTTTATTAAGCGGCAAATAGAACAGGGTAACCTGGAATGTATTGATGAAGTGTACTCCTTTTTTATCAGCAGGTTCAAGTCTGGAATGAATGTCAAATATGTAGAGAAGGCAATGGGGCCGTATTTTGAATCTGTAAGGGATAAATCTGGTAAGGAGCGAATTTTTATAACCGATACCACCATATCTTTTGGGCAAATTGTTGACCAGTTTACGGGCAAAGTAGTATATGTAGATGTTTGGGGTACGTGGTGTCCATCGTGTAGAAAAGCATTTTTGTCAGCTCCTTTGTTGAAAGAAAGGTTTCGCAATAAGCCCGTGGTGTTTTTGTATATTGCTTACGAACATGGGCCAGCCCCGGAGAAAAATTGGAGAAATACGATACGTTTTTTTAAACTTGATGGCACCCATGTACTTGCCAACAACAAAATGAGGCAATACTTAGAATCAGCTTACAAAGACGGTTTGAAGTTTCCGGCTTATATGTTGATTGATAAAAGCGGAAGCGTTGTAAATACAAACCCCGCTTCGCCTGGTAGCGAAGAAATGATAAAACAAATTGATGCTTTATTATGATTAATACGATAGCCATTGATGATGAACCGATTGCGCTGGATATTTTGCGGCAGCATGCTGGTATAGTGCCTTTTATAAAGCTTTTGAAAACATTTGAAAGTGCTTCAGAAGCCACAACTTTTATGAAAGAAAACGCAGTTCAATTAGTATTTCTTGATATACAAATGCCAGGCATAAATGGTGTTGAGTTTGCTGAAAAGTTAAGCAATAATATATCAGTAATTTTTACAACGGCTTATTCCCAATACGCCGTAAAGGGGTTTGAACTTGCTGCCGCGGATTACTTGCTTAAGCCCATAAATTTTAATCGGTTTTTGGGTGCGTGCCAGCGGGTGTATGATAAGGGTGAAAGTAACAAAAAGGACAGGCCATGCTTTTTTGTAAAAGATGGCTACGAACAAATTAGGGTGGTTTTCGATGATTTGGTACTGGCTGAGGCTAATGGTAACTATGTAACCCTGTTTGAAAATCACAGAAAAACGGTTGCGCGTATAACCTTAACTGCATTGTTGCAACGGTTGCCTGCTGGTAAATTTGTGCGTATAAGTAAATCTGTTATAGTTGCCGTTGATAGAATTGAAAAAATAGCAAATAATCATATAATTATAGGGGACAGGAATTTGCGCATGTCAGAAAATTACTGTCAGCATTTTTCGAAAACCATCAGCAACTAAAAACTCGTTTCTACAACAACTCCTCCCGTACTTTTTTAGGCAGGGATTGCACAATAAGGTTGTAGGAGTGGTCAATTAGCTCCTTCACTAAGGCGGAGGGCAAACTGCCGTTAAGGATGATGGAGTTCCAGTGCTGTTTGTTCATGTGGTAACCTGGTATAATGGCATCGTACTGCTCGCGCAGCTCAATTGCCCTGGCGGGATCGCATTTGGCATTAAACTGCAGCGGGTTGGCGGATAGTGATGTAAGCAGAAACAGCTTGCCGCCTGCTTTAAAAACAAGCGTATCTTCCCCAAAAGGAAAGCCTTCTTCCACCCCTTTTTTGGCTAAACAATATGCGCGCAGTGTTTCAATGTTCACGGTTAGGTAAATTATGCGTTTAACAATAGAATGATTATTGCGAATGTAGCTATTGTTGTATTAAATATTACTGGGTTTGGGCAAACCAATTGCAAACTTGTAGCTATATTTATGCATTCATCAACCAAAAATTTCCCTTATGTCTTTTACTGAAAAGTTTTCCAATGGGTGGACGATCGCTTCCACCAGTTTTAAAGTGCTTAAAGCCAATAAACAGCTTATCATCTTTCCTATATTATCGGCTTTATCGCTGGTGCTTATTTTCGGGTCGTTTTTCGTGGCTGTTTTTGCCAGTGCGGGGTGGAATATTGATAACCTGCGGCATGATGACGACAAGGTAATGCACTACGCAATGCTGTTTTTGTTTTACGTAGTTAACTATTTTATAGTAATGTTTTTTAACGTGGCCCTGGTGCATTGCGTAAGGCTGTACTTTGATGGGGCAGAGGTAACGGTTAAGGATGGTATTAACTTTAGCCTCAGCCGCATAGGGGCAATTTTTTCCTGGGCTTTGCTGGCGGCTACCGTTGGTTTGGTATTACGCTCAATACAGGAAAAAGCAGGCTCATTGGGCAAAATAATTACGGGTATTATCGGTGTGGTATGGAGTATTGCTACTTTTTTTGTGGTGCCTGTTATTGCTTACGAAAACCTTGGGCCGGTGGATGCTGTAAAACGCAGTACACAACTGATGAAAGAAAAATGGGGCGAAAGCCTTGGCGCTGGCTTTAGTTTTGGGCTGATACATTTTTTGGCGATACTACTGCTAATAATCCCCTCTGTAATAATAGCTATGTTGGTGCATGTAATTGCCGGGGTGGTGGTGTTTTTGCTGGGTATATTTTTGCTCTCGGCTGTATTTAGTGCAGTGCGTACCATTTTTATAAGTGCAGTGTATAATAATGTTACGGGCAACCTGGATGAGCATTTTAACCAGCAATTGGTTGACAGCCTTTTTGTTGAAAAAAGGAAATAAAAGTAAGGGGAAGTCTCACCAAAC